>NZ_CAWQJR010000219.1:0-19433 GCF_963894935.1 Xenorhabdus sp. PB61.4 | reverse complement strand
CACTCAATTAACAATAAGAATCGATTGATGTTCATCTTAACATACCATCATTAAAATCCATCAAATTTATTGTTTGACTTGGTTATCAAAAACAAAACTAAAGCATAATATTTTTTGTTAGATAAAAACCTATATCAAATTTGATAATGAAAAATGGAAAACGAACCTCATCCATGAGGATATTTTTGATTGTTATTTATCCACCTCGTTGTTAATTTAGATTTTATTCTGAATATTTTAGTGGTGAAAATTACTGATTCGCTCTTTTTCCCGGCCTGACTCAATAACATTCATGAACTTTTCATAATATCTAAGTAAGCTATCAATCGTTTTTTCGGAGTATAATTCCGTATTATAGGTAAATTCACATACTGTATTTTGAGATTTTTTGAAAAAAATCATTCCAAGTGACTTGAAAGGCGTTGGGGTAAATTGTACGGGTTCTATGCCTAGATTAGTGAATAATTTGTCATCATGATCATCTATGTTCATGTAATTAAATACAACATTAAACAGTGCATCTCTCATTTTTTCACCAATTGAATCAATGAGTAAGGTCACATGAACATCTGAGTTTTTCATTGCCTCGTAAACAAATTGCCTGACCTGCTGAATAATATCATCTAAGCTCATCTCTTTATTGATAGAGGACTTCACTAACAGTCCATTTAAAAATAAGCCTATGGCTTGCTGGCTTTCATGAGTGGTACGATCAAATATCGGTGAAGTTGTCACCGTTTGTGATACGCCTGAATGCATAAATATACATGCATGGAACAGAGCCATAAATAACATATAAGGTGTGGTATTGTTCAACTCACAATACTTTGATACTGCTTGAGTGACAGAATCAGTAATATTGATATAGCGAATGTTAAAGAGGCCTTTTGAGGTTGCATTATGACTAAAGTCAGGGAAAAAACCATGTTTCTCGCTAATACTCGCAAATTGCTGATTCCAGAAATCAAGTTGTCTTTGGTACTCAGCTGATTTATTACGTCTTTGTAAATCATAGATATAATCTGAATATTGAGTTCCAGCAGGTGGAAGTGTGGTTTTTCCTCCCTGTAAATAAGCTGTATATAATTGAAAAAGTTCTTTCACAAAAACATTTATTGACCATCCATCAAAAATCATATGGTTAATATCAAATAGTAAACCTGTATTTTTTTCTGAAATAGGTAATAAGAATGCTCTAATTAATGGTTTATTAAAAATATCAAAAGGTACTTTATGTTCTTCTTGCCAAAAACGGCTAATTTTCTTGAGTATCTGTTCTTTTTCTATCCCATCTGGTTGCAATTTGACAACCTGTAAATTAACCGTCATATCGTTTTCAGATTTTACGAATATTTGTTCATTTTCCTGATAAAATTTTAATCGCAAAATTTCATGCCGTTTTACAAGTATATTCAGACTTTTTTCCAGAGCATAGTGATCAGGTATTCCATTGATAAGTAAAACAATAGGAATATGAAAACACGTTTCTAATCTTCCTACCTGCCTTAAAGGGAAAAGCATTTTTTGGCCATAAGAGAGCGGTATTTTTCCATCTGGAAATTTTTGTATCGATTCAGAAACAGGTATTTCAGGCTTTTCAGTCTTTTTAATCACATCAGCAACCTGCGCGACGGTTGGATTTGTGAATAATTGATACAGACTGAAATGACTATTCAGCCTACTTTTAATAGATGCAATAATCTTAGTCGCTAAAAGTGAGTGCCCTCCCAGCGCAAAAAAATTATCATAAATACCTATCTGATTAATTTCAAATTGGTTTTGCCATAATAAGCATAGTTCCCTTTCAACTTCATTTCTTGGTGCAACATAATTTTTCTGGCGCAATGTACGGTTATCTGGCTCTGGCAGAGATTTTTTATCTACTTTGTTATTTGGCGTGAGTGGCATTTGCTCCAGCAGGATATAAATGTGGGGAACCATATAATCAGGCAGATGCTGGCTCAGAAAAGATTCAAGTAACCCTGAAAGTTCACTACCTACAGCATCAAATTCAGTACCTCTTTCAGCAATCCATTTACTATTTGGACAAACGTATGCAATCAGCCTCTTATCTTCATTGTCCGCACCGTAAGCGATGACAGCAGCACTGCTTAAGGCGTCATGTCTACTTAATATATTTTCAATTTCACCTAATTCGATGCGATAACCACGAATTTTCACCAGTGAATCAATACGCCCGATAAACTCCAATTGCCCGTCTGATGTCCAACGGACTAAATCACCTGTCCGATAAAGTCTATTTTCTGTATCCGAATTTGCACATGATGAACTGAATGGATCGCGGATAAATTGCTTTTCTGTCATTTCCGGTGAATTCCGGTAACCTCTTGCCAGTTGAACGCCGCCGATATGTAGCTCCCCAATAGCGCTAATTGGCAGCAGATTACCTTCTGGATCAAGAATGCGGGCAATTACGTTAGGTAATGGCTTTCCAATCGTCACTTTGTCATCGTGCAATAATCCTGCGGTTATCATGGAGGAAGTTTCTGTAGCCCCATACGCATTAAACAGTTTTCTACCCGGTTTCCAGCGGATAGCAATTTGTGGAGGAACAGCTTCTCCCCCCAATAGCAAATTGGTGGCAGACTTCCATTTATTGAAATTCAAATGAGGTAATAGCGCCTGCGGTAACATCGCGTGGGTAATCTGATATCTTTCAGCCTCCTCATCCAACAATTCAGGGTTACACTGCTGTGTTTCTGAGAGCAAACACAACGCTGCGCCACAAGAAAAAGCCATCGCCATTTCTGTGGTCATCGCAACAAAACTACAGGAAGCAAACTGCAATACCCGACTGTTTGCATCAATCCCAAATAAGGCCGCCTGCGAGAGTGCCAGATTCACCCAGCCTTTATGTTTTACCATCACCCCTTTCGGCTTGCCGGTAGAGCCTGAAGTATAAATCACATAGGCCAGATGATCTTCTGTCAAAGGGGTTGTGTACTCGGTGATATTTTCGGTTGATTGGTTTTGCAGATGTCCTTGTATGTCCTGCCTATCCAGATAAATCACTTTTTGCTGGCTGACAGGTAATTTTTCTACCAGATGGGTTTCCGTCAGGATGAATGCAACTTTGCTATGTTCCAACATGTACTGAAGGCGGGCTTGCGGATAAGCGGGATCTAACGGTACATACGCGCCGCCCGCTTTAAGAATACCTAACAGTGCAACTATCCCCTGCAATGATCTTGATACACAAAGCGCAACCAATGTATCGGGTTTAATACCCAGCTTAGTCAAATAGTGCGCCAGTTGGTTGGCTTGTTCATTGACAGCCCGGTAACTGAGAGAATTCTTACCAAAAATCAGTGCGGTACTTTCAGGCGTTCTGGCAGCTTGTTCTTCAAACAATTGGTGGAAACAGCACTTTGCTTGATAATGCTTCTGTGGCCCATTCCATTCATGCAGCAAAGTGTGTTTTTCCGCCTCCGATAAAAATGGAATATTAAAAACAGACGGTTCCTGATTTGTCAGGCTAGCATTATCATTCTTTATCAATACGTTAACGATATTAGTAAGTAGAGTTTCGTAATTGGCGATTAATCTTCTGATTGTGACATTTTCAAATAAATCAGTGTCATAACTCCATAAAAGAGAGAGTTCTTTCTTATCTTTTTCATAAACCTGAATGTCTAAATCAAGTCGGGTTTTCAGTTGAAGATACTTTCCGCTCTTAATGTGATGACTCTGTTCCTGTGTGAGATTTTGTTGATGAGTATTGACTGACGTGAAAGCAATTTGAAAAGCTGAGTGGTAATTAATATCCTGATGAGCATATGCATCCAAAATAGTATGGTTATTTTGTTTTAACAATTCACTGAAGGTAGGATTAGTAGATAAATCTGTCCTGATAATCAGTGAATTAACGAAATAACCAATGAAAGAATCAATATCATAACGCTTTTTTCTTGTGGTAAGTGTTCCAATAAGAATGTCTTTTTCATTACTGTAATGACTGAGTAATACTGCAAAAGCAGTTTCCAAAAATGTAAATAAAATGACTTCATGCCGAGTGCATAATTTTTTTATTTTATATGTAAGATTATTTGAAACATGTTGGTGATATATATTTTTTTCGAATTGTTGTTTTTCTGAACGCGAATTACCCAATGAAACCGGATGTAAAGAAGTGGGTTTAATTAATTGATTTTTAGGTGAAATGTAATTATCAGAAAGGGTAATTTCTGGTGATTTTTTTCCATTTGAATAAAGTCCGGACAGTAAATCAATTAATTGTTTCTTGTTATTTTTCCACTCACTCAATAATTCTGATGAAATACTGTCACAGCTGGTTTCGTATTGTAGTTTACCATTTACAACAAACAGATTAATACCATTTTCTAAAGCTTCATTGACGATTTTAATTGCAGTTTTCATAGTTCACCTATAACCATTTTTAGTATTCCCGATTAGAAACGGAAAATTTTCACTACAAGATATAATTAAATCACACCTCCTAAATAGAAAAGGATCTCACCTTCACATGATCAATTAAAAGTCAGAGTATAATTAGAGAGTCATTTTAAGAATTAAAAAAAGAGCCTTGAATGTTCATTCAAGGCTCTTTTTTTAATTTATGGGTATTTATGTTTATAGTGCGCGTAATATTGCATCAACACTTGCTTTTGCGTCACCAAATAACATTTGTGTATTCTCTTTAAAGAACAGTGGATTTTGTACGCCGGCATAGCCGGTATTCATCGAGCGCTTGAAAACAATCGCATTTTGCGCTTTCCAGACTTCCAATACAGGCATTCCCGCAATCGGGCTGTTTGGATCTTCCTGTGCAGCCGGATTAACTGTGTCATTGGCTCCAATAACCAGAACGGTATCCGTTTCAGCAAAATCATCATTGATTTCGTCCATTTCTAAAACGATATCATAAGGTACTTTGGCTTCTGCCAGTAATACATTCATATGACCCGGCAAACGCCCCGCCACTGGATGAATACCAAAACGAACATTGATTCCTTTTTCTCTCAATTTTGCTGTGATGTAATGTACCGGATATTGTGCCTGAGCAACAGCCATACCATACCCTGGTGTAATAATGACTGAAGTAGAATTCCTCAATAGCTCAGCGACCTCTTCTGCGGTTGTTTCACGATATTCTCCCATTTCCTGATCATCGCCCGTTGAGACGCCATCACTACCAAAACCCCCAGCGATAACGCTGATAAAGGAACGGTTCATCGCTTTACACATAATATAAGAAAGGATTGCCCCTGATGAGCCGACTAAAGCACCTGTTACTATCAATAGGTCATTACTCAGCATAAAACCAGCGGCGGCGGCGGCCCAGCCTGAATATGAGTTCAGCATGGAAATCACAACCGGCATATCTGCGCCACCAATGGATGCCACCAGATGCCAGCCAAACACTAAAGCAATCACAGTCATGGCTAGCATGACAAAAACCTGTAAACCTCCACTCTCCGTTTTGATAAAGATAACCATTAGTACAAAAGAGACAATTAAAGCGGCCAGATTAAGTTTATGCCGATGAGGCAGCATTAATGGCTTTGAGGAAATTTTCCCGCGTAATTTACCAAATGCCACAACTGAACCAGTGAAGGTTATTGCACCAATAAAGATCCCAAGGAAAACTTCTGTCAGATGAATGTTTTCCATAATGGCATCAGCAAAAATATCATGGGCAATAAAACTGTTGAAACCTACCAGAACAGCCGCCAGACCAACAAAACTATGTAAGATGGCAACTAGTTCGGGCATTTCCGTCATTTCTACTTTCTTAGCGAGACGAATACCAATAACCGCACCAATAATCATCGCCAGAATAAGCCAGCCCACTTTCCCTGTATCAGGCCCCAAAATAGTTGCTATCAGGGCGATCGCCATTCCGATGATGCCAAAGATATTGCCTCGTCTCGAACTTTCATGACGTGAAAGCCCGGCAAGACTGAAAATAAATAAGATAGCAGCAACAATGTATGCCGCAGTGACTACTCCGTTCGACATAAGTTACCCCTTATCCTTTCCGAAACATTTTCAGCATACGTTGTGTAACAGTGAAGCCACCAAAGATATTGATACTGGCAATCAGCACTGCAATGAAAGAAAAGAAACTGATCCAGCCACCTTCACCTATTTGCAACACAGCTCCGACAACGATGATCCCAGAGATAGCATTGGTAACTGACATAAGTGGAGTATGTAATGAATGGCTGACATTCCAGACAACGTAGTATCCAACCACGCAAGATAGAGCAAATACGGTAAAGTGAGATAAAAACTCTTTTGGCGCAACATTTGCCAGCCAGCCAAAAAGAATCATTGCCAGCGCCAGTAATCCATATTTCATCCACGGAGATTTAGGCTTTTCAACAGGTTTATCTTCTTTCCTGACGGGTTCAGGCTTGGGATGTTGCGCTGAGACCTGAATTGGCGGCGCTGGCCATGTGATCTCTCCTTCTTTAATAACGGTAACGCCACGGATAACAACATCCTCGAAGTCAATAGCAATCTCACCATTTTTCTCTTTGCACAGCAATTTCATCAGGTTAACGAGATTGGTACTGTACAGCTGTGATGACTGAGTAGGTAAACGGCTGGGTAAATCAGTATAACCGATGATCTTGACGCTATTATCTGTCACAACAAGTTTGTCGGCTTCTGTCAGTTCACAGTTTCCGCCATTTTGTGCAGCCAAATCGACAATGACACTACCCGGCTTCATCGATTCAACCATTTCTCTGGTAATCAGTTTGGGTGCTGGCTTACCCGGAATTAATGCTGTTGTAACGATAATATCCACTTCTTTTGCCTGAGCAGAAAAAAGTTCCATCTCCGCCTTGATAAAGGCTTCTGACATTACTTTTGCATAACCGTCTCCACTACCGGCTTCTTCTTTAAAGTTTAATTCAAGAAATTCAGCACCCATGCTTTGCACTTGTTCCTTAACCTCAGGACGAGTATCGAAAGCACGAACCACAGCACCAAGACTACCTGCTGCTCCAATAGCGGCAAGGCCCGCAACACCAGCACCAATGATCATAACTTTAGCGGGGGCTACTTTACCGGCAGCTGTAATTTGCCCAGTAAAAAAACGGCCAAACTCATGAGCAGCTTCAACAATGGCACGATAACCAGCAATATTCGCCATTGAGCTCAAAGCATCCAGTGACTGAGCGCGGGAAATTCTCGGAACCGAATCCATTGCCAGAACGGTAATATTGCGCTCTGATAACTTATCCATTAATTGGGGATTCTGTGCTGGCCAGATAAAACTGAGCAGCGTAGCGCCTTCCTTCATTAAGGAAATTTCGCTCTCTTCCGGCGCGTTGATTTTAAAAATAATATCTGATTGCCAGACTTCATGATTTTCTGCAATCACAGCCCCTGCTTTTTGATAAGCATTGTCATCAAAACTGGCTAAATGCCCTGCTCCTGACTCAACGACTACATTAAATCCCAATTTCAGTAATTGCTCTACAGTTGACGGCGTGGCAGCAACCCGAGCCTCATTGGGGTATCGTTCTTTTGGTACACCAATATGCATAATGTTTCCTTCTCTAAGAATGAAATATTGCTGATTATTACCTGCTGAAGCTAATTTAACGATTCGATTGTTGTTATTACTACTATCAGTAAAACCTATCAATGAGATTTATCAACAAAGCATTAAGTGATAACAAATGAAATAATATCATATTGAAAATACAACTTTGTTGATAATAGTTTTTGTAGAAAGCAAAACAACCCTTAATGTAAGCCATGATGCTTTTTATATAAATCGCTATTTTTATTAAAATTATTAGCGACATCTACCAAAAATAGGTAAGCAGTTATTTAGATAGAATAAATTTTTGCGACAATTAACATTATTACATGCAATAATTGCAGGCTATGTGATAAAGAACAATGTTCAGCACGTTATAAATATTTTAATGCGCAAGGCGAAAGGATTTTTTATGAAGCTGAAAACCACGATCATCGCAACAGCGATGTTCTCCTTAACGACAATTACCACGGCGAATGCAGCGAAAGAATTAACACCAGAGAAAGCTGCTGAGATTAAACCCTTTGAGCGAATTACAGTAACCGGGCGTTTTAATGCAATCTATGAAGCAGCCGATGCAGTTTCCCGTCAGGCTGATAAAAAAGGCGCTGACAGTTTCTATATTCAAAGTCTGGATGATTTTAATGGAAGCGGTAATTTACGTGTTGTTGCTGATCTCTATCATAAGGATGCAGAAAAAGTAGATAAGACGACTCAATATCGTATTTATCGAGGAATTAAAGAACTGCCTAAAACTGAAGCTATTATTCTGGAACCTTTCGATACAGTAACTGTGAGTGGTTATTTCCCGACTGACCCCGATCTGAAAGAAGCTCTCGCCAAAGCAGCTAAAAAGAAAAATGCTGCGTCCTTCTTTATTGCCCGTGATATTGCACCAAACAATGGGGGTAATCAGGTCGTCACTGCTTATGTCTATAAAGAGGATGCACCAAAGCGTCAGGTTCAGTCGAATAAAGCGGTGATCCCGGCTGATTCTGAAGCAGGACGTCAGGCTTTAGAACAAGGCGGAGAAGCTGCTGAAAAAGTAGAAATCCCGGGTGTCGCTTCATCAACATCAACCAGTAATATAGTTGGTCGTTTTTTTGAAACCCAGTCATCAAAAGGTGGGCGTTACACTGTAACTCTACCGAACGGAACCAAAATAGAAGAACTGAATAAAGCCTCTGCCGCCCAAATGGTACCTTTTGACTCCATCACTTTCTCCGGTTATTACACAACTGCGCCTGAAGTATCTTATCAGGTCGCTAAGCGTGCCGCAGAAAAAGGGGCAAAATATTACCATGTTACCCGTGAGTGGCAGTCTAATGGTGGAAACGTTACCATTAGCGCAGATCTGTTTAAATAACAAACTCACCGAAGAAGTATGCATTAACAATGTATACTTCTTTTATTTTCCTCCCCTATTGCTATCACATTTATACATCTACTTTTTGTAATATCTATAAAATTCATTACCTGACTTTTAGTTAAACAATTTCCTAAAATGTTTACCGATTGTTTATTAAAAGTAAAATAAATTCTATCTTATTAATAATGTTTATAATATGAACATTAACCTCCCTTCTGAAATAGTATCCCTGTCACCTTAAAAATTGTTTCTGTTGACCGTATCATTTCCTTACCACTGCGATATGACTGGTAATCCGATGAATATCAAACGCCGGAAAACTATTTATTGTTTATTTCATTAGGAAATGAAAATTTTTATGCATAAATTTTATGTTTTTTTGCATAATTTTCCATTGCATACAGTCCTTTCACTCCGTAAAATCCCCCTGTTTTTAGATTTAACCACTGAATATTTCTGCATTCCATCGCATGGATGCAATAAATGTCCAATATGTGTTCGATATTCAGAATAAGTGTTCTGGCTAATCGTGTTGATTTTATCTGACTTTTAGGAACGTATCTTTGGAAAAAAAATTAAGCCTCACTTCTCTGACCGCATTAGTCTTCAGTTCGATGGTTGGAGCGGGTGTATTCAGCTTGCCACAAAATATGGCAAATGCAGGAAGCCCCGCTGCCTTAATGATAGGTTGGGGGATCACAGGCATAGGCATTCTCTTTTTAGCCATTTCTTTACTTTTATTGTCTCGTTTGCGTCCTGATTTGGATGGTGGAATTTTTACCTATGCCAGAGAAGGTTTTGGTGAATTAGTCGGGTTCTGCTCTGCATGGGGATATTGGTTTTGCGCAATCATTGCTAATGTTTCTTACTTAGTCATTGTCTTTGCTGCATTAAGCTTTTTTACTGACACCGAACATTCCGTAATTTTGGGCGACGGAAATACCTGGCAGGCGTTGATCGGCGAATCTGTTTTACTTTGGTTTGTTCACTGGCTTGTACTCAGAGGTGTACAAACAGCGGCTGGCGTCAATAAATTAGCAACAATGGCCAAACTGTTACCTTTAGGGATATTCATTATTCTGGCCGTTTTTGCCTTTAAAATGGATGTATTTACATTTGATTTTACTGGCATTGAGATGGGAGTTCCTGTCTGGGAACAAGTCAAAAATACCATGCTGATAACCCTATGGGTTTTTATTGGTGTTGAAGGTGCTGTTGTCGTTTCAGGGAGAGCTAAAAGGCGCAAAGATATTGGAATTGCAACCCTGTTGGCTGTGATTTCAGCATTAGGCGTTTATGTGCTGGTTACCCTGCTCTCTCTGGGTCTGATCACCAGACCAGAATTGGCTGCAATACGTAATCCTTCTATGGCAAATCTGATGGTAGGGTTAATTGGCTCAGCAGGCCAATTCATTATTGTTGCGGGTTTAATTGTTTCTGTCTGTGGTGCTTACCTGAGCTGGACAATCATGGCGGCAGAAGTACCTTTCATTGCTTCTTTACATAACTCATTTCCTAAAATATTTAGCAAGCAAAATGACAAAAAAGCACCAGCATCTTCATTGTGGATCACAAATGGTGCTGTTCAGGTTGCTCTGGTTTTAATCTGGTTAAGCGGAAGCGATTACAATACCCTGCTTTCTATCGCATCAGAAATGGTGCTCGTACCTTACTTTTTAGTCGGTGCATTTTTAGCAAAAGTTGCCTTTGAGCGGAGTAACCGTGTCTTACTATTTATTGCCACAGGTGCCTGCATGTATGGCTTATGGCTGCTTTATGCCTCTGGCTTAATGCATTTACTGCTTTCGGTCATCCTATATGCACCAGGATTACTTGTTTTTCTATATGCACGTAAGCAAATGGATGATAGTAGTAGACTGAATAAATTAGAGAAATCTGCAATTGCTGTTCTATTATTGACTACAATTCCTTCTACATGGTTACTGATGCACTAATACTTACAGTATATTTATAAACTGCATCCTTTGTTAAAGATAGGGAGAGAACAACTTCTCTCCCCCTCCAACAATCCTCAAAATCTCTCTTTTTGTTTTTCCGCCACTTCATTTTCAAAAATAAACCTTATTAAGCTTTTTATACTCGATATTGATGAGTGTTGTTTTAGGTTTCTTTTTAAAGTATGTTGTAACTAATTCTGTGGTTAATTGGAGGTAAAATGATCTATTCATAAGTATTTATTCAGTTTCGATGTTATGCTCTTTTTTAAAGTATTCATCATACAAATCATGTCATACCAGTTATTATTAACAGTCAGTTAACTTGAGTTGGTTTGAAGTTTTACTTTTTTGAAAAAAAATAGCTAAAGCGACTGACTAATGTCAAATATCAGGCATTAATGCTAATTTTGAGACTTGCGTCACAAATAAATAATATTTAGTTAAATATATAGGAAAAATATAAAACCACAAAAATAAGCACTTTTATCCTCATATTTATTTTCTGAAATTTCCCGAAATTAATAGTTAATCTTATAAGACAGAATAAAAATACATTCACGATTGAAAAATATTCTATTTTCTGAATTACAATTCTATTTATGGAAAGTTGGCAGATTAATGTTTCGAATATTGTGCTTTGTCGAGTTATTATTTTGATCTTTGGTAATTGATCGCTACTATATGCTTTGCAATATCTGTCGGATAGAGAACTTTGGTATCTTCTTGTACCGTCTTTCAGATATCAACTTAGACTACTCATTTGCTGTATTATATTTGTACGGCTTTAATGTTAATTAAATCAGCTATATCCCTGTTGTATTCATACACCAGGGATGGGATATATTAAAAATGAAAACCAAGTTAATTATTTCATCCTTATTCATTTCTTCTGTATTTATGCCTTTGGCACATGCCGAAGATGGACAAATCCAATTTAAAGGCATAATAACGGCTGATGCATGTAAAATTGACTCCAATTCTCAAAATCAAACTGTAAATATGGGAACAGTCAGTACACAAGCATTAAGTGATGTGAATAGAACTGCTTCAGCAACACGTTTTAGTATCAAATTAGTTGATTGCCCGCAAACAGTTAAGCATGCAAGGGTTAAGTTCGATGGCCCAACTAATGAAGTAAATAAGAATCTTTTGGCTTTAAGCAATGTGGACGGAGCAGCTAACGGTGTTGCCATCGGCATTTATGAAGATGACAATAACACTCTAATTCCTATTGCAACATCTTCAAAATTAAAAGAATTTAAAGGTAACTCAACTGGGTTGGATTTTGTTGCAAAATATGTTGCAACACAAAAAGAAGTTAAACCTGGCTCTGGTAATGCTGTAGCTAATTTTACCATCGATTATAACTAATAATATATAGAACAATAATGCCTAATTAAGAACTATTACCATTCGCTATAACCAGTGAATGGTAATAACGTTCCAATTACATTAATTAATATATAACCATAATAAATAATATTATCGGAGTATCTATTTTGAAATACTTTCGTATTTTGATTTTTATTATCATCTGCACTTTCAGCATTAATACTTCTTTTGCTGGTGTCGTTATTGGTGGCACTCGTGTTGTTTATAACGGTGATAGAAAAGAGACATCAATTTCTATCAATAATCCGGAAACAGATATTTCTTATCTTATTCAATCCTGGATCCAAGGAGAAAATGATGAAACTAAGACACCTTTTATTGTTACTCCCCCACTTTTTAAATTAACAGCCGGAAATGAAACAGTATTACGTATTGTAAAAACCGGAGATAATTTACCAACTGACAGAGAATCTCTATTCTGGCTAAATGTTAAATCTATTCCGGCAACAGTAAAATCTGAAGAAAATCAGTTACAAATCACTGTAAGATCACGCTTTAAATTATTTTACCGCCCTACTCAACTGGCAGAAGACGCTTCCATTGCCTATAAGGCACTGAAATTCAAGGTTGAAGGCAACAAACTGACAGCCGAGAACCCTACACCATACTATATTTCTTTTGCTTATCTTGGCATTGGAAATGCTTCGAAAAACCATGAGATCCAGACAGCCGGTATGCTCCCTCCTTTTGGTCAACAGAGCTGGGATATTCCTATTAAAAATATCAATCATGTTTCCTGGAAAACCATTAATGATTTTGGCGGAATAACACCAGAAGAAAAGCATATTTTTTGAGTATAACTTTCATACAATCTATCAGGACTAGAAAATGATTATGGATAACAGCCGCCATTGTCTTCAATACAATATTTCTGATAATTTGGTGTTATTTTTCAAGCCAATAAAAGCATTCTTATGTATATTGGCAACAATATGGCTTTTACTTTCCGATAAGGTTTACGGTGAAGACTATTTCAATATCAATGCACTGGAAACACTTTCCGGCTTTCCCGAAGATATTGATTTATCAATTTTTATGCAGGACGACCAACAGCCGCCGGGACGCTATTGGGTCGATACTTATCTCAACAGGGAAAAAGTAGATACCGGTAATGTTGAGTTTGTTCTGGTGAATAATAAGTTATCTCCCAAAATTACTCTAAAACAGCTAAAAGAGATGGGAGTCAATATCGATTTATTCCCGGCTTTAGCGGCTTTATCACCAGAGACGGAAATCACGGACCTTAGTCAATATATTGATTCTGCATCATCTTCTTTCGATTTTAACAAACAGCGGCTGGATATCAGTATTCCTCAAGCTGCTCTGCATAACAAAGTAAGAGATTATGTGCCTCCTCATTTATGGCAGCAGGGGCTAACTTCCTTACAAGTTAATTATAGTTATAGTGGTTCTACAAACTGGCTGGATGGTCAATCAGGTTCAAACAGTCATAATTTTCTTAATCTCAGAAGTGGTGCCAACTGGGATGCCTGGCGTTTACGAAATTACGCGACTTACAGTAGCCAGAACAATAAATGGCGAAGCCTGAATACTTATTTACAACGTGATATTCATTCTCTGAAAAGCCAATTGACTTTGGGTGATAGTTATACCCCCTCACCTATTTTTGACGGTTTTCAGTTTCGCGGTATGCAACTGGTCTCAGATGATAATATGCTGCCTGATAGTCTGAGAGGTTTTGCACCAACGATACGGGGGATTGCGCAAAGTAATGCTCAGGTAACGATTAAGCAAAATGGTTACATTATCTACGAAACCTATGTTCCTCCCGGCCCTTTCATTATCAATAATCTGTACCCAACAACTGCCAGTGGAAATTTAGAAGTTATCATTAAAGAAGCTGACGGAAAAGAACATCGTTCTGCACAACCTTTTTCGGCTGTACCTGTGATGCTGCGGGAAAAGAGTCTGCGCCATTCTCTGGCATTCGGAAAATATCGTTCGTCTGCTCAACACAGTAAAACACCTTATTTTGTACAAGGTACAGCCAGTTACGGGCTTTCCAATAATGTCACGCTATACGGTGGAACAATTTTCTCAAAAAATTACCAGTCCGTTGCTTTGGGAACCGGTTACAGTCTCTACGATTGGGGTTCCTTTTCTTTTGATGTAACACATGCCAAATCAGAATTAACTTCAGATATACGTGCTTCCGGGCAATCATATCGGTTTCAATATGCAAAAGATCTTACTCTGACTGGCACCAGTTTAACGATAGCCGGTTATCGTTATTCGACTCACGATTTCTATGATTTCAAAGAAGTTAATGAATTTGATATTACCCGCAATAATCGTTACAACACCAACAAACGCAGTAAACTGCAAATGCATGTCAACCAGTCTTTAGGTGATTTAGGCGGTGTTTATTTATCTGCTTTTCAGCAGGATTACTGGTCGCAGAAAGGCTATGAAAGGAATATCAGTGCCGGTTACAGTAGCAGCTACAATTCTGTCAATTACACACTGAATTACTCCTATAATAGTTTGCCGGGAACGAAGCATAAAGATCAGATTATCTCGCTCAGCGTACAAATTCCTCTTGATCGCTGGCTAAAAAATAGCTGGGCCAGCTATAACCTGACTAATAATAAAAAAGGAGAAACATCTCATCAGGTCAGCTTAAGTGGAACAGCGCTGGAAGATAGCAATCTGGCTTACAGTATTCAGCAAAATTACGATAACCGTAACACAGGTATTGGTGGAAACCTCACTACAGAATATAAAGGTGCTTATGGTCAGGTTGGCGTTGGTTATAACTATAACAGACAATCCAAGCAGTTAAATTACAGCCTCAATGGTGGAATCGTCGCACATCCCTACGGTATCACTTTCTCTCAATCATTGGGGGATACATTGGTGTTAGTCCGAGCCAATGGCGCTAAAGGCATTAAAGTCCAGAATCAGACTGGGATTGCAACTGACCGGAGAGGTTATGCGATTGTTCCTTATGCCAGTAGCTATCGCAAAAATCGGATCTCTTTGGATACCTATTCAATGGGAGACAATGTTGATATCGATATCAGCACACAAACTATTGTTCCTACTCAAGGTGCTCTGACACTGGCCGATTTCCAGACTCGCATTGGTTATCGCGTTTTGCTGAATCTTTCTCACAAAGGAAAAGAAGTTCCATTTGGTGCAACAGCCACATTAGTTCAACAAAATGAGTCAGATGAACCCAGCAGCACCATTGTCAGTAATGATGGGCAGGCCTATATGAGTGGTATACCTGAATCTGGTCAGATATGGGTGAAATGGGGTTATAAAGATACTCAGGAATGCCGGGTTAATTATCAACTTCCAAAAACAATACCAGAATCCGGCCTGTACATGTTAGATGCCACCTGTAAATAACAACTATTGATCATATGTTTGATATTTTTACATATTATGGAAATGAATTATGGTTAAGGGCTTAAAATTATTATTGGCGAGTATATTTATCGTCGGCATCAGCGGCACAATGAGCAGTTTTGCCAATCAGGTCGATTATGGGAATTACACATGCCAATCTTTCCAAGGTGTTCCTCGTGGCACAACACAGGTTTCTTTTGGTTCTAAAATAATTGTTCCAAAGGATCATCCTATCGGAACGACTATTAAAGAAGTCCGTTTGGATCAATTATATGATAAAGGCTATATCGCCTATTGTAACAGTCTGACTCCAACATCCTGGGATCCGCCTGATTTTAACCCTATTCACTATAATTATGATGCAATTTATGACTCTGGTGTGCCCGGAATTGGCATCCGTATCAATAACTGGCCAAACGAACCATATGGGCATGATTGGTTTCCCAGAATATCCTATTACCCGACAACCTGTTATCCCCCTCACGGCTGGCCTCATAGTTACACCTATTACTGTGGCCGTACTTGGGGTTACCTAACGGTACAACTTATCAAAATTGCACCAAATACCGGAACGGGAAAGATTGAGAGCAGGATCCTGACCAGAGCCAGATTAGGGGGTAATCTTGTTCATTCTTTTTATTTAGCTGAGACTGAAATCGTTACACCAACCCCAAGCTGTTCCCTTACTCATAAAACAACTCTCGTTAATATGGGAAAAGTTAGGACAAGTGAATTTCGCGGTATGCATAGCGCCACTCGGACAAAAGACTTCAACTTAGAGCTGGACTGCGATGCAAACGCAAAAACTACTATGAGACTCGATGGACGTCCGGCAAAAAATGGTTATTCTAATATCTGGGCATTGGATCAAGATAGTGACAACGTCACAGCAAGAGGTGTAGGTTTACAAATTATTTTTCTCAATCGATTCTTATCGCAAGGTGAATCCATTGTCCTTCAGCCCAGCGATCAAGTAAGACATTTCTCTCTTGCGATGCAAGCCCGTTATATTCAGACTGAAGCACGGGTAACACCGGGTAAAGCCAATGCAACAGCGACGATTACACTGACTTATCAATAGACTATTTCACTAATCACTACTTTTCATGGTTGCATGAATTAGCATGCAACCCTTTTTATACTCACCTAATCAGTTACTATATATTTTGCTTAGTAAGCCAACTTGCTGAAAATATAAAAATTCACAACTTCTCAATTCCATTTGTATCTGTTGCACACAAACGAATTCGTGCCCATCAGGATCGAGCGCAACAAAAATATAGCCAAAATTCAGTCTGGTAGGTGTTAATGCCATTGAAATATTACGAGATCTGAAAGCGTGATAAAAAGTGTTCACTTCATCTATTGTTATATCACTGAGACACAGCTCAAACCCGCAAAATGTCAACTTAAGCTGAGGTTCAATCTCGGTGCTTTGCTTGTAATTCCAGAATAAAACTACCTTTTAATAAAACCAGCCAATCTCTTTTTTTATTTTACAGGTTTACATGTTCACCATAGTATTCATATTCCTCAATAAATATATTAAAGAATGCAAAAAAACGCCACTGAATGTTAATTGTCCATAAGTAGTTCATCAATGGCGATTAAATAAATATTAACTTAATTTCTTTAGCCAATAAAATGGTTACCTCATTATTTGCTCATGACTCCAATAGTTAGATTTACATATTCTCTATGGCTTTCAAAAGATAGCAAACTGCAAATGAATTAGTGAATTACGGAATAATTTTCCTCTTCAAAAAAATACGCATCCAACTATTTGAAGCATGACCATTTTTATTAATAAACATCCCCGCCGCAAGCAGCGGGGTATTTAGATATGAAATCACCCGCTTCGCATCGTTCAATTCTTATTTGTTCGTCGCAAGCGACGGGGAATTAAACCCTGAGAGATTAAACTAAGGAAAGAAGAATTACTTCCTCCCTCCTTATAACCAACCAACATTTAATTATCACACGTTCCTTTATATACATTGTTATTTAATAGATAACTTTCCTTGCAGTATATTGTCACCAACTAAAACACCTCCTGCATATAATAATGCATCATTTGGTAATAATGCATCTTTATCACTAGTATTTTCTAATATAAAATTATAAACGTTCTGAGACCCAATGTTCTTTTTGTTTACTGAATCAAGTGTAACTTCACCGTTACGTGTATACACAGTGTCCCCCGCTTTTAAATCCTCAGCGCGAATAATTCCACGTTGTGATAATACGGGATGTGTTGGAGTCAATGTAACTATTTGTTCATCATTTTCATGCTTATATTGTAAATCAATGAAGTTATTATCAAAGCCTACAATACGACTTTTTATTCTCAATATTTTACCATCTTTACTTAATAAAATATCACCTCGACGCAGATCTTCAACTTTACGCTTAGAACCATCAGCCATATCAATTTCAGTGCCTTCAATAATACAACCATATTGAATGACGATAGGATTATATTCTAATTTATTAACTGAGGGTTCAACATTAGGTGCGGAACTGAAAGTAAATTCAATCGGGATTTTATTATCAGAATCATTTTCATCCGCTGTCATTATTTTCCCCATAATAATTAATGCATATTCACTATTATTAGCCCAGCAGATATTACCAAAATCCGCGTATCCTTTATCTTTTGAAAAATCCCACTTAAGTGTTCTACCATTACCCTCGATCGTAACATGTTGCAAAAATTTATCCTGACTAATATCACGTAGTTTACATGTTCCCCCGGTATTTATTCCTATTAAAGTAAAATCAATCATTGACTGATCAGGTGTTCCATTATTAGTTACAATAGGCTTTTCGAATGTGACTGATCCAATTACTTCTAGTTGAATGTGAGTTTGATCGTTCGGTTTGCCTGGGGTCATTGGACCATAATCACATTCTTCATGAAAGCCCTGCTCTGGTTCAGGATCGGCCCGATTTAAGCAAATAATAATCGTTGATTTATGGTCTTGCCTTAAGGCTGGATCCTTAGGTTCAGGAGCAATATTCTCCATTTTCATTGGAATATCTGCACTTTTACTCGATGTATGAAAAGGTCCATACGGTATTCCATTTAAATTAAACTGGAATACCGCATTAGCTTGTATAGGAGATTGATCTATATTATTTGGTTGTTCTGGAGTATGACTTTTTGCTTCCGTTGTATTAAATCTCACACCTTTATTCTCAAGACGATTGGAGCCTGAAGCGATCAGTTCATTAGTAGAGCCATCCTCTGTCACTGTATAAACCATCAGCATATCTTGAAAAAATACAGGGACACTGTCATCTGGATAGTGAATTGAATGAGAAACCTCACCAGTAACATACGTGCGATCTGGTTTTGCATACTTAACTACAGGCTTACCTAAATAATGTGAAGGTTTATCATCAAGTTCTGAAAGCTGTATACCCCTCCCACTCATATAAGTGCTTTTTTGCCTTGTTTTGATAGTTTCAATATCACTAAAAAACTCAGGATGACTTTCTTTTGTAATTCCATTCAACTTCAAAATAGAAATATAGGCTTTTTCATTTTCAGGAACTGTAAGATCTATAACATGGAGCTCTCCTTTACTATTTTCATGAGTCTCCTTCAAAAATTTTTTTACATTATCGTGTTCCTGTGACGACAGTTTATTAATGTCAGCAGAAGCATAACAAAATGATGCCGTCACCAATAAAAACAAGAAAGACGTTAAAAATCGCTTAATTATATTCATGGTTTTTTCCTTATAAATTAAATTTAAAAAATAAAACACAAATGTCACAAATAAATAATTTCAAA
>NZ_CAWQJR010000218.1:0-19715 GCF_963894935.1 Xenorhabdus sp. PB61.4 | reverse complement strand
TTGTAATACATGCCATACAGTGGTGGTCATTTTATTATGAAAAATAAAAACGGCAATATTACCGACCTCAGATTACATCATCGAGTAATTCTATTTTTTAAAATAAAAATATCGATAAACAAAAGGAAATAAAAAATAACAAAAGGACAAATAAACCCCGAACAATATAAAAACACTTAACCCAATTGCTTTTATATTAAATAAAAATCTCACCTTAAATAACACGCAACCTTTCAGTTACGTGAAAGCTAATTATTTAGGTGAAATACTTCGAACCATTTAATCAGGTTATTTTTCATTCTTAAAGAATGACCATTTTAATTATATATAGATAAAGGAATAATGATGATCAAGACAGATAAATATCAGCCAGTTGGCGACGCAAGCGTTGGCTACCCACAAATTTGTATTAGAACTAACCGAACCGCTGAACGTACGAATGTAACGCCAATGATAGCCGCAGCTATGTTTATTGCCAAAAACTTCCCTTGGAGTTTGAATGATAATGAGAAAGAAGTTGTCATTAAAGGCGTATTAAAGTTACTGGGCGTTGCCTTTGGTAGTGGTGGTTTTGGCCATGCATGGGTTATTTACTTTAATAGTGAAAAAGAAGGTGATAATACTTCATATGCTTTTCATCCGGGATATGGATTCGTCAAAAACTCAGAACATAGCACGACTGATGATTCAGCCGAGAGAAAATTTCATATTCAGCATTGTGTGAAGATTAATAACAAATCTATCACCCCTGAATTTATAGAACAGCATTTTATTCCTGAATTAGTCGATGAAAGTAATCAGTTGTCAAAACTGATGAAACTGACCTCTGAAGATATGAAGAATGGTGCGTATACGCCTGTAGCAAACTGCTCATGGTTTGCAGGAAAACTCTGGAACCAGATCATGCAACTGGAATTCGAACAATCTGGTGAAAGCGGTATCAATCAGCTGGAATTCGAACAAACTATTGGCAATGATATCAATATGGAAGAATTGGCAGAGCAACTGGGCCTGCCATTTATCAAGGAAATTAACGGTATCGGTGATCCTGGAATGCTTGCAGAAAGCATTAAAAATGTCCTGAATATTTAACGCAGAATTTCTGCTGAATGTCATTACAAACAACTGGCTTAATTAAACCAGTAAAAAATAAACGCCTTGATGTTATCACCAAGGCGTTATTCCCAATTGAGGATTTATTTTCCTTCCGGCATCAACCCAATAAACGAGGTCTTTTTCCGGGGTTCACTCATCAGGGCTTCCAGTTTCTCAACACAGCGCAGATAATGTGGTGTTGTTTTATGAGCTGCAACGGCAGCCTCATCAGTATAGGCTTCATAGATATAAAAACGCGTCGGGATATTCTCATCCTGCAATACGTCAAACCGTAAATTGCCCGGTTCTCTGACAGAACCAAGGTGATTATCACGGAATACCTCGATAAATTCGGCGATCTTGTCGGCTTTGACATTAATCTCAACTAAAGTAACGTGCATATTATTCTCCCTTTGCTTTCTCACTCAGGAACAACTCATAAGCCTGAGCAGGCTTTTCATTGTGATGCACTACCGCCTGAACAGCTTTAAGCATGGCTATCGGTGCTTCTGACTGGAAGATGTTGCGCCCCATATCGACACCGGATGCACCCTGATCAATGGCCTGATAGCACATGGTTAACGCCTCCAGCTCTGGCAACTTTTTACCTCCGGCAATCACAATCGGCACCGGGCAACCGGCCGCAATCCGTTCAAAACCGGTATCAACATAATAAGTTTTGATGATATTCGCGCCCATTTCCGCAGCAATGCGGGTTGCCAGTGAGAAGTAGCGCTGATCACGCGCCATATCCTTACCAACACCTGTTACCGCCATCGTCGGCATACCATAACGGGTACCCTGATCCACCAGCTTGATAATATTTTTGATGGACTGATGTTCATACTCTGAACCAATATAAACCTGTGCCGCCACAGCACAGACATTAAGCCGGAGCGCATCTTCCATCGCAACAGCAACCGCCTCATTAGAAAGCTCGGTCAGCATAGAGTTTGCACCAGATGCGCGCAGTACCACCGGTTTATTGGTTGCCGGCGGAACCTGACTGCGCAAAATGCCACGTGTACACATCAGCACATCGGTATGTTCAAACAGCGGAGCAATATTGATGTCGATACGCTCCAGTCCGGTTGTCGGCCCCTGAAAATAACCGTGATCAAACGCCAGCATCACCGTTTTATTGGTTGCCGGATTGAAAATCCGCGCTAAACGCGCCTGCATTCCCCAATCCAGCGCGCCACAGCCTTTCAGCTCAAACAGCGTATTCTTTTGCGGTGTATCAATGCCAAAATCTTTACCGTCTTTGATATCATCTAAATCTGCCATTTTTCTCTCCAGAAAATAGCAGAGTCAGGCTGTGTGCCGACTCTGCGAAACATGAATCAGAAATCGTATTGGTTGATGTTTTCTTTGGTAAAAATCACGCGCTCCGGCATCACAACAATGCCATTGCCCTTCGCTTCAAAGCGATATCCCTGAACGCTATTCGGTGAAACCTCAAGTGTACCGATGTCAGGAATAGCTAATTTATCGCCTACATTCAGGTCGCCCTTTTTCAGCATTTCACTGGCAACATGAATCGCTATCTTGCCCTGTTTAACGACATCCCACAGGGCAAACTGTTTGACTGTGCCGTTTTCGACATAAGGACGCATGACATTCGGCGTGCTGAATCCAACAATCGCCACATCCTTACGTTTCAGGTTTTCCGCAGCCTGTGCCGCCGCTGGCAGCGCATTAGCATCCGGGGCAATAATCACATCCAAATCACCCCATGCTTTCAAAATACCTTCCGCAGTCTGCAAAGACTTGGTCGCATCGTTATAGCCAAACTGAGTGGTTACAACTTCCCAGTCAGGATGTTCTGCGGTAATTTTGGCCTTAGCTTCTTTCACCCACTGGTTTTGATCTGTCACTGTGGGGCTGGAGTAAAAAAACGCCACTTTCGTTTTTCCCTGTTTCTCCGCTTTTTCTTTTTTCACCTGACTGGCGGCCATTTCCACTAATAACCCACCCAACTGTTTTGGAGTTCCCTGATCGATATAGATGGAGCGGCATTCTGGTGCAGTGTCCGAATCCCACGTCAGTACTTTTACACCACGCTGCATAGCCCGTTTCAATGCCGGACACAGACCATCCGGTGATACTGCCGACACGACAATTGCGTTATATCCCTGATTCACAAAATTATTGATAAGCTGTACCTGCCCCGCCACACTTGGCTCGGTCGGGCCATCATAAGTGACATCAATACCCAGCGCCTTACCCGCTGCCACTGCTCCCTGCCCACCGCTGGTAAAGAACCCGACACCGACCAGCTTCGGAATAAACGCAATCCTGTCAGCCGCCTGTGCCCAGGAAGCACATGCCAGACTCAATACACCCGCTAAAACCAGTTTTTTCATCGCCGATTTTTTCATTGTCAGTGCTTTCATGCCTGTCTCCGCTCTTTTCTCTTTCAGTTCAGGAACCGTTTTCTATTTAAGAAATCATTCAGGAATAGTTCATTAAAAAGCCGATGTCCTCCAACGCTGCCACCAGTCCCGGATTTGATGGCGATGCAGAGAAACAGAACGCCCGACCACCACCACGATGAGCAAAGCGCCGGATAAGGCGCTGGATATCTGATTCGGGATCCCCACCATCTGCAATCCCTGCTGCAAATATCCCACCAGCAAAACAGCCAATGCTGTGCCGATAACAGAACCGGAGCCACCATAGATATTAGCTCCACCTAAAACTGCCGCAGTAATGGCTGGCATCAGGAACGAACTCCCCAGATCTGAGCGGGCGGAACCAAAATAGGACACCAGAATGATCGCTGCCAGAGCCGAGGACAATCCCAGCAGAACATACAGCAGGCACAATGTTTTATTGACAGGAACCGCCGCATAACGGGCGACACGATTATTCATCCCAATCAGAAAAACGTTGCGTCCCCGATGAGTGCGATGCATAAACAACCAGAACCCGATGACGCAAAAAATAAAAACAACTAACGGGATGGGTAGTTTCAGTAGTGTCAGATTGGCAAAATCAGTAAATTCAGCCGAAAAACCTCCAATGCCCTCATAACCTGTCGCACCGGATAACCCCGACAGTAATAACGCACTCCCGCCAAACAGGTACATAGTTCCGAGGGTAATAACCAGCGGATTCACACCGGTATAGAAAATCAGCCCGTAGTTAATCAGGCCACATATCATTCCCACAATCAGAGTCAAAGGAAGTGCGGCTATCATCGGCATTCCGGACTGATTCATTATCCCCAGTGCAATAGCACATAAGCCGATAACAGCGCCAAACGAAATATCAATTCCGCCACTGACAATCACCATCGTCAGCGGCAGAGCAACAATACCAATACAGATAAAGTCACTGGTACTGAACAATAATATATTGATATCCAGCATACGTTGATTGGCTATGCCAAATAACAGAATCTCCAGTACCAGCAAAATAGCGAGGGCGGTTTCCCATCCATGACGTTTAATCGCACTTATCATGATGTTCTCCTGCCTGCTTCCGATAAATGGGCCACGGGATCATCAGTGGGTTTAAGAAAACTGGCATAACGTTGCTGACGTAAGTTCTTTTCAACGGCGCTGCGCAACCGGCCATCAAGTACCAACACCAACAGTAAAACCAGACCGGCAATAAAATCGTTCCACCATGCCGGCAACCTGAGTAATACCAACACACTGTCGATTTGAGTCAGGAAGTAAGCTCCGAAAATCGCTCCTATCACGGTTCCCACGCCGCCCAGCAAACTAATACCACCCAACACACAGGCAGCAATCGCTTTCATTTCCAGCCCGCTTCCCGTCTGATTCGGAATAAATCCAATCTGAGCCACAAATACAATGCCAGCCAGTGCTGCCATCACACCATTTGTGGCAAACGCAGCAATACGAATGCGATTCACCGGCACACCAATCTGTCGCGCCCCTTGCAGATTGTCACCGGTAGCATAAAATCCACGGCCAAAATTCGTGACTTTCAGCATCCACGTCATTGCCAAAACCAGTAAGATCAGCAACCACCCGATGAACGAGATGCCGAATAAAACAGGTCTGGCAAGCTCTTTCACATCAGCAGGCAGGCCTTCGATCCATTTCCCGCCTGTCAGTAGTAGCATCAAACCCCGATATAACCCCAGCGTACCTAAGGTGGCGACAATGGCAGGAATTTTCAGCCAGATGACTAACGCACCATTTACCAGACCCGCAGTCATACCTGCTAATAGTGTTATGAGACAGGCTATCGGCAGGGGAAAACCTGCATTGAGTGACATCCCCAGCACCACAGCGCATAAACCGGTGGTCGAGCCGACAGAGACATCAATATTACGCGTGAGCATCACCAGCGCAGCGCCCATTGCCAGCAACATCAGGATTTGCGCATTCGCAAAAATCATGGTGACAGTCTGGAAACTAAAAACATCGTGTTCCAGACTTCTTAGCAAGGCAAACAAACCTAAAATAGCGATCAATGCGGTGGCTTCACGATTGTTCTGAATAAAGGTCTGGATGAATTTCAACATAGCGCCCTCTCACCAAACGAAAGATGCATAATGGCATCCACACTCATATTGGGTTTATCAAGGTGGCCACAGATTTCTCCGTGATGCATCACCAGCGCCCTGTCAGCCAGTTGTACAATTTCATCAAGATCAGAGGAGATAAGCAAAACCGCCACCTGCTGGCTGGCAATACTGCGGATCAACTGATAAATATCCGTGCGCGCACCGACATCAACACCCCGTGTCGGTTCATCAATAATCAAAACAGCGGGTTTCGCCTCCAGACATTTCGCAATCAAAATCTTCTGCTGATTCCCGCCAGACAAAGTGCGTACCGGCTGACTGGCATGGCTGTAACGAATGTTGAGTGCCCGGCGATAACGCTCAAGCACAGCGGCATCATAGGCAGGGCGAGTCCAGAAAGCGTTCTGGTTGTGAGTCAGTGAGCACACATTCCAGCTCAGGGGTGCATCAAGGAATAACCCCGATGCCTGCCGATCTTCCGGCAGATAAACCAGACCATGCCGTAACCGGGCTGCGGTATTCAACGAATTAATCACCTGCTGACGCAAACGGATTTCGCCACTCACCACAGGCCGCAATCCATATAACGTTTCCGCCAGCTCCGTACGCCCGGCCCCTACAACGCCCGCCAGACCGACAATCTCTCCGGCTTTCAGTGTCAGAGAAATATCCCGAAAGCCTTCACCACACAAAGCTGTCACTTCAAGCATAGAGTCAGCGTGAGCACCTGCGGACTGACGATTTCCGGCATCCAGCCATAACTTCTGCGTTTTTGTTAATACAGAATCTTTTGCCGTGGGCGTGATTGCCTGAATAATGGTTTCTGTTGAAAATTCCGCCATTGCACCGCTGAGAGCAATCATGCCATCCCGCATCACACTGACATAATCAGCAATCTGACGAATTTCAGGGATTTTATGGGAAATAAAAATGATCCCAACCTGTTGCTGCTGTAACTCCCGTATCCGCTCAAACAACCGTTCTGTTTCGGCGGGTGTCAGGGAGGCTGTCGGTTCATCAAGGATCAAAATACGGGAATTGCGCATCAGGCCACGCATGATTTCCACCATCTGCTGATCCGCAACATCCAGACTTCCTGCTGGCGCACTCAGGTTTAACCGGCAGTTCAGCTGTGTCAGCAATTGCTGCATCCGGCTTTTACTGACTAGGTGCTTAGGCAGGCGAAACAGAATATTTTCCTGAACAGAAAGATTGGGGAATAACAAAGGTTCCTGCGGTACCAGATAAATGCCCAATTGGTGTGCTTTAGCCGGAGTCAGCTGACTAATGGTGTTTCCTTCCATCATCAGCGTCCCTGCATCCGGCTGCTCAAGGCCCGCAATGATCTTCATCAGTGTTGATTTACCCGCCCCATTTCCTCCCAATAAGGCATGAACCTGCCCTGCAATCAGAGTGAAATCAATGTGCTTCAACACGGCTAAACCGGAAAACTGTTTAACGATCCCACGAACGGCCAATAGCGGTAACATAGGTAATGTATTAGCGGCTTGTTTTTGTAACGAATGTTTTTGTGACGAATCCTGTTGTGATGGATGCCTTTGCAATAAATGAGTTTGCAATGAATCATTGGCGGAATTGCTTTGTGACATCATGCTACCTCAGGGTGTTTATGATTTTGCTGCTTTCCGTCCCAATTCTGACACTGACTCCGATACTCAATATGAACATTTATAAGATTAAAAATCTTTTGTTCATGACTCTAATTCATATTATGAAATATTTGCAAAATTTTGATCACATTTTATGAAAAAATTAGATCTTCATTAAGATATGTTCAATTTTTGTGGAATACCTCTGGCACGACAGAGGCTTTCATGCTTAATTCTTTTTCAGGGAATAAATAAGTTGTTATGACAATCAAACCAAACAAGAAAAAATCAGCATCAGAAAAAAACGTGTCATCCGAGGATCTTCATTATTCGGGTAATGGCTATACCAGCCATAGCTATTCAGAAAATAGTTATCCAGAAAACAGCGATTCAGGAAACAACATGAGTGAAGAAGAACTACTGGCCCGGGTTGCCTGGTTTTACTATCACGATGGCCTGACACAAGGAGACATCGGTGAACTGCTTGGCCTGAGCCGGCTTAAAGTCTCCCGTTTGCTGGAAAAAGGGCGGCGCTCCGGTGTGATCCACGTTCAGATAAACTCGCGCTATGAGGGTTGTCTGGAGCTGGAAGATGCTCTGAAAAAACGTTTTAATCTGAATAAAGTACGTGTTCTTCCCGCCCTTGAAGGCATTAACCTGAATACCCGGTTAGGTACCGGAGCTGCCCATCTACTGATGTCACTGATTGGACCCCGCCAGCTTCTGGCGATCGGTTTTGGTGAAGCTCCCATGTGCACTTTACAGCATCTGAGCGGTTTTATTTCCTCCCAACAGGTGCGACTGGTGACACTATCCGGTGGTGTTGGCCCTTATATGACCGGTATCGGCCAGCTTGATGCAGACTGCCCTGTCAGCATCATTCCTGCACCACTTCGGGCATCAACCCGGCAGGTTGCCACAACATTCCGTGAAGAACGCAGTGTGCGGGATGTCATACTGACTGCCTGTGCAGCTGATATCGCCGTTGTCGGCATTGGTGCCATCAATCAGAGGCAACAGGCGACCATTATGCGTTCCGGCTATATCAGCGATGGTGAACAACTGATGTTCGGGCGCAAAGGTGCAGTCGGCGATATTCTCGGTTACTTTTTCAATGCTGAAGGTGAATTGGTCAGTGATATCGATATTCATCAGGAACTGATCGGTCTCTCACTACCAGAGCTGAAAACGATACCGAACGTGATTGGCGTCGCTGGTGGAATTGAAAAAGCTGATGCCATCGTTGCGGCGCTGAAAGGCGGCTATATTAATTCACTGGTCACGGAAGAAAAGACCGCAAGGGCGATGCTGATGTGATTGTCTAATATACCCAATGGATTTCAAGGAATATCACGGCGGCAAAGGAATGCAGCCAACAAAGAGGTAATTTGAAAAGACGAAGAGTATAAATTCCCCGTGCCATATCGTAGTCCTTAATCAACAACCAGCAGGCTAATGAGATAACGACAAACGAGGATAGCATCATGAACCAACGCACTCATGCCCACTCATCAGGGAATTATCTGATGGCGCTTGATGCAGGAACAGGCAGTATACGAGCAGTCATATTTGATCTGGAAGGTAATCAAATCTCTGTCGGGCAGTCAGAATGGGTTCACCAGCCTGTACCGAATGTCGCAGGCTCAATGGAATTTGATCTGCAAACCAACTGGCAACTTACCTGCCAATGTATCCGTCAGGCCTTACAAAAGGCTGAACTACCAGCCAGTGCAATTCAGGGAGTTGCTGCCTGCTCAATGCGGGAAGGGATCGTCCTGTACAATCGGAACGGCGATCCCATATGGGCATGTGCCAACGTTGATGCCCGTTCCAGTCATGAAGTCAGTGAACTGAAAGAGCTGTACAATAATACGTTTGAATATGATGTTTATCGCTATTCAGGTCAGACATTAGCGCTGGGAGCAATGCCCCGCTTATTGTGGCTTGCCCACCACCGTGCTGACATTTATCGGCAAGCCAGTACGTTAACGATGATCAGTGACTGGCTGGCCTATATGCTAAGTGGTGAACTGGCCGTTGATCCTTCCAACGCAGGCACAACCGGCATGTTGGATTTAGTGAGCCGCGACTGGCGCCCCAGCCTGCTGGAAATGGCCGGATTGCGTTCTGATATTCTCTCTCCGGTTAAAGAAACAGGCACATTACTCGGATACATAACAAACAAAGCGGCAGCAGAGTGTGGCCTCGACAGCGGAACGCCGGTCATTATGGGGGGTGGAGATGTTCAGCTCGGTTGCCTTGGTATTGGCGTTGTCAGGCCTGCTCAGACCGCAGTGCTTGGCGGTACATTCTGGCAGCAAGTCGTTAACCTGCCGGAACCGATGACCGACCCCAACATGAACATCCGTATTAATCCCCACGTCATCCCTGGCATGGCACAGGCAGAATCTATCAGCTTCTTCACCGGCCTCACCATGCGCTGGTTCCGCGATGCTTTCTGCGCCGAAGAAAAACTGATGGCAGAGCGGCTGGGTATTGATGCTTACGCGCTGCTGGAAGAGATGGCTGCGCGGGTTCCCGCCGGATCATATGGTGTGATGCCAATCTTCTCCGATGTCATGCGCTTTAAATCTTGGTATCACGCTGCGCCTTCCTTCCTCAACCTGTCGATTGATCCGGAAAAATGTAACAAAGCCACTCTGTTCAAAGCATTGGAAGAAAACGCGGCTATCGTCTCAGCCTGCAATCTGGATATCGTTGCGACATTCTCCGGTGTTCAGCCTGATTCTCTGGTTTTTGCTGGTGGTGGCTCAAAAGGCAAACTCTGGAGCCAGATCCTCTCTGATGTCACCGGATTGCCGGTAAGAGTTCCCGTCGTTAAAGAAGCTACGGCGCTGGGATGTGCTATCGCCGCTGGCGTTGGGGTGTCACTGTATGACTCCATGCCGGAAACGGGAGAAAGATTAGTGCGCTGGGAGCGGGAATATCTGCCGAACTCAGGCCACTGGGATGTTTATCAAAAAGCAAAAAAAGATTGGCAGGCGGTGTATGCTGATCAACTTCATCTCGTCGATGATGGCCTGACAACTTCGTTGTGGAAAGCGCCGGGTTTGTGATTTTTTTGTTGAGTGGCCTCTTATTAATCAGAGGCCAGAATAGACACGATGATCTTTAGTCTTCAACCGCATTCATCACAATTTCAGGTACAGTCGGGCGCCCATTTACTAAACAGGTTGCAACAAACGTCGCATCAGCATACACAACGCCATCAACCAAAATTTGCTGCTCAAAATTAATCCGGTTACGCTTTTCATTTCTGGCGACTTTGCAGGTCACCTCCATCTTATGCCCTTTCTGGAGGCTTTTTCTAAAGCGCAGACCATATTCAAGAATGACGTGCATCCGCCCGGCTTTGAATTCTTCTTCTAAATCCAGACCTAACGCTTCTTTCATAAACGCATGCCGAGTCCATTCCAGATAGAACGGATAATAAAGCCCATCAACAACACCTTGAAAATCAACGTGCTGATCGTCTACTAAATACTCTTTAGAAAACATCACAGATCCTTAAAATAATTTAACAGAGCAAATCTCATCGGAAAAAGTAAGCCTTCAAAATCCTTTTTAGAAGTATCCTCTCCCGTACATACATTTATTGCCATACTCGTATTATCAGTCAGACCGTAAATGAAACTGATACCATGAAATATATTGTGCTTTCTTCTTTCTTCATCGATGACATTATTTACATCATTCTTTAAAACATCATCCCATATCACTGTGCTTACATCACCACCCTTTATTTTTGTCAGTTCCAGACCAATTTTTATTAGTAGACTGTCTTTATGTATCCCATCGTAATAAAACTTCTGGTCCCATCCCGCATATCCGTTACTCTGATGAGCTGATACATTATTATTCTCGACTAGCAGAGTGGATACATATGTGACACGTTCAAAATTATTAAGAAACTTAATCACCTCATTGCTATGGCGATGAAAGTCTATTTTTATTTTTTTTGAATCCATTTGACCCTCCTACACTCGGTTATATTAGATTTATTCAATGTCATATCAAACTTACCCGATATAATAATCTGTTTTTCATCCATGATGGTCACTACACCAATTCTGACTCCCTCATCATATCTTACATAACACAACTTATTATTATTTGATTCAATATTATTATCATCAGAAATAATACAGAACTCTCCAAAATTGATATATGGCTCTCCATATTGGCCTCCAACCTGAACTAATTCAACATCAGGTAATGTACGACTCGCCATAATAAATAAAGTATCTTCATCCAACTTAGTATATTCTGCGAATTGCGGAGGAAAACCTTCGCCTGTCAAAATCCATTGCGGCTCTACCTGAAGACCATTTTCTTTGAAGAAGTCTGAGACATGGTTTATTACATGGTTTTTTCTTACCGGAAAAGAACTCCCCGACTCCCAACGCGTATACGTAGCATATGAGATATCCTCTCCTTTAGCATGTATATAATCAACCACGTCATGTGTCGTCGTTCCGGTCGCTGCTCTACAGCATTTCAAACGCTTACCAATAGTATCCAGCATTCTTTTCGCCTGTTACGTGTTTTACTATAGTTTGATTTTAAAAGAATAAACACCAAATTCAGGCGTTATTACATTACAATTAATGCGATTTTATTGCATTAATTATTTATCATATGTTAGTCTCTAACACACTAAGGCTTTTTAGTGTTAAAGACTAACATAGTTATCTCATTTAATGCTATTAGGGTAACACAACACATTCTATTCTCACTTTGGTTTCCATAGGAAAAAATAACAGATGAGACTTTTAAAGGAAGTGTTAGCGATGAAATCTTGGTGTCTATTAAGTAATAAAACAAAAAATGTCCATCACATCATCATGCAAATAAACTCATTTTGCATAGCAGTTTATTATCACGTACAAAATTATATTTCATATAAAAAGCCCCATAATGATATATATATCACATGGGAACATTTATCATCTCTTTATTGCGTTCCTAAAAACTCCGTAACGACGAAAAAATTTCCACTTGTGATTAAATTACCCAAGAGTATTTCTTATAATATATTTTTAAATAAGTGCATCAAATTAACTTTCAATTAAACCATCATAAAATAAAAACCAAGAATATATATTTTATAAAATAAATCACACCTCCAGCACCAGGGGTATTTACATCAGGGAAACCAAAAAAACCGTAATAAAATCAATCTTACTATGTTAGTTAATAATGATATCTAGCTAAAAATGGCTTCTCAGAGTACAGACTTTCATTGACAATCTGCTGGAAAGTATCAACCTTATTTAGGGTGAGTCAGTGGCACTAAAAAAGCCAGAATTATTCTGGCTTTTTCGGGAATATTCGTTATCGTAATCTGTTACCTAATCCACGTTGAGTCTGGAAGAGTTTTATGTGAGAGGTTTGAGCATTTGCAGATGAGGTACGTTGCTGAGGTTTATCACTATATCCATATGAATTCACATCCATTATGCTTAGAATTCCAGAATTTTTGGGTTAGAATACTTCCTGGCGTTTTTATCAAAAAGGGAGATTAGTAACACATGGATGAGCGGAAGTTCTTGGTTCTAACCAGAAGCAAGCAAAGTGAGTTCAAGAATACGACAAAAAAGGTCGTCAAAGTCGTTCCATCAGGCAACAAAACTCTCGTCACCTTTCCAGATAATAAGACCTTTCTCTACAACAAAACAAATGTCCGTTTTTTTGAGCACCCAGAAATCCTCAACATCGAAGACTCTATTGTTAGCTTAAAAAGCGGATCAAATAAAGAATGGGATGAAGCATTAATTTTTGATAATCAATATATAGTTTTGTTTACTAATGGATATAGTAAAGAATTCCCCATTTCTGATGTAGAAATAATACCAAATATCGCTGAGCAGAAAGAAACGAAAGACCTTATTGATTATTACAAATATATAGCAATGTTTTTGAAAGAATCCTCACCGTATGTCCACTACTTTTATGAAAAAAAATTAAATCAGATCAGAGATGACTCAGTACTAAGCAACTTTGTAAAAAGATCCCAGCTAAGAAAAAAAAGTTTGTCGTCAAACATTTTCCCTTTTGGTGTCAACCCATCACAGCGTGAAGCAGTTACAAATGCGCTAACATCACAATTAAGCATCATTCAAGGACCTCCAGGAACAGGAAAGACACAAACCATACTCAACATAATTGCAAACTTGATCTGCCAAAATAAGACTGTTGCTGTAGTTGCTGGGAATAATGCAGCGACCAGCAATATTTATGAAAAGTTAGAAAAGGAAGGCTTTGCTTTTATTGCGGCAAGTCTTGGCAATGCTGACTTACAAAAAGCATTTTTTTCCAAAGAACATAAGATTCCTGAAATTGCTCATTGGGAGCTGACTGAAAGAACACTGCTACAAACTAGGCAAGAAATTGCTTCCACAAATAACTTGATTTTTGAACTGCTGGAACTGCAAAACGAGCAAGCTAGAATTCGAGAATTCATAAGTAGACTTGAGATTGAGAGTAAGTATTTCGATAAGCATTTCTCTGTAGACCCAATAAATCCATCTAACTGGTCCTTTGGCAACAAATGGTCAACACCAAATTTAATGAAGTTTATGGCTGAGGTAGAGCACTACTCTATAAATGAAAATCTGTCTTGGTCACTCAGAATTAAATGGCTATTTAAATATGGAATTTATAAGTTCAAGGATATTAAAATCCTTTCCAGCAACTTATTTAAGGGACTTATCTCTGAGTATTATCAAAGGAAAAAAACAGAACTTGCAGAGAGTAAACGTTTAATTGATCAAAAGCTAAACCGATACAATTTCGAAAAGCTGTTAAAACAATATACCGATAGCTCAATGACCCTATTAAAGCACCATATTTTCTCTACACATCATAAAATTGAGCAAGTTGAGTTTCACCACCAGTCTTACAAGAGAAACTTTTTTGACAATTTTGCTAAGCGCTTTCCTGTCGTACTAAGCACAACGGATTCGATCATTAACAATAAAGGCGACAATGAACTATTTGACTATCTCATTGTAGATGAAGCGTCGCAAGTAAACCTCCTCACTGGAGTGTTATCCATGGCGTGCGCCAAAAACATGGTTATCGTAGGCGATTTGCAGCAGATACCTCATATTCCAAGTAATTTGCTTATAACCACCCATCCCGATATTGATGAAAAGTTTGGCATTCCAACTAAATATAGTTATCTAACTGAAAGTCTATTGTCATCTGTAGACAAGGTATTCGGTAAGAGTGCATCTTCCACGCTACTTAAAGAGCACTATCGATGCCATCCTCGGATCATCGACTTCTGTAATCAAAAATATTATGGCGGTCAATTGATCACCATGACTCATTCAGATGAAGATCCATTTAAAATTCTTAAAACAGCCCCAGGCCATCACGCTTGCAAAGATCCAAGCGGTAGAAGCCAAATCAATTTTCGTGAGTTAGAAGTTATTCAACAGGAATTACTTGAAGCAAGCTTGCGCAATATAGAACCAGTAAAAATCGGTATTGTTACGCCTTATCGTGCCCAAGTTAAACATGCGAATCAGATTATCGATAAAAAAGACATACAAATAGATACAGCACACAAATTTCAAGGACGTGAAAAAGACATCATCATATATAGCCCAACGGCCAACTGGGCAGACAAATTTAACGACAGTCCAAACTTAATCAATGTAGCTGTTTCACGAGCAAAAGAGAAATTCATCATGGTCATGTCTGCTAACTTGTTAAAAAAACAAGGTACTAATATTGGTGACTTAATACGCCACATTGAATATCAATCCATGTCACCTAGCATTTTTGAAAGTAAAACAGTCTCGATATTCGACTGCTTATACAGCGAGTACTCACCTGTTTTACAAGATTTTAAAAACCGTATCGTAAATGAATCAGAGCATTTGTCTGAAAATCTAATGGCTACGCTATTGAATGATATTCTTGCTGATAAACTTTTTACTTCATTCACGTACGAGCATAATTACCAACTAAGCTTACTGATAAGTGATTTCGGAATACTAACTGAAATTGAGCAGAAATTTGGCCGACATCCGAATAGCCATATAGATTTTTTGATTTTCAATAAGCTAGACAAGCTCCCTGTGCTTGCAATAGAGGTAGATGGCTACCGCTTCCATGCCCTCGATTCTAAGCAGACACAGCGGGATCAGAAAAAAGACAGTATTTTGCTTAAGTTAGGCATTCCATTATTACGGCTTTCGACTAAAAGAAGTGGAGAAAAAGAAAAAATTAGAAAGGCATTACAAGACATCATCACATTGATACCTGAATCTGATACGGAACAACACGGATAGGTATTCTAACAACTCCATTCAAGGTATTAGATTTTATGCAACGACTCAAAAGAATAACTTATTTTTTAGGTAAAGAGCCACCATCAAAGCTGGCCGGTTTATAGTCACACTAAGCCAATTTATACTTTGGCTTAGTGTGTATTTGCCAGCGATAGAAACAAACGTGTAGAGGTGTAATTCCTACACCATCTATCTCATCGTAACAAACTCTTCCGCCGCTGTCGGATGGATAGCCACTGTATTATCAAAGTCTTTTTTCGTCGCACCCATTTTCAAGGCAACGGCAAAGCCTTGCAGGATTTCATCCATACCAAAGCCTATTCCATGAATACCGACAATCTTCTCATTTTCACCAGCACAAACCAGTTTCATACGGCATGGCTGACGGTGCTGCGTCACTGCGGTATACATTGCGGTAAAGGACGAAGTATAAACTTTAACCTGATCATCACCGTATTGCGCTTTTGCCTGTGGCTCCGTCAGGCCGATTGTACCAATTGGCGGATGGCTGAAGACCACTGTTGGCACATTGGTATAATCCAGATGTTCATCCGGCTTATTGTTAAACAGACGCTCTGATAAACGGCGACCTGCCGCTACCGCAACGGGTGTCAGCTCTACAGCACCTGTATTATCGCCCACAGCATAAATACCTTTTACGTTGGTATTCTGATATTTATCAACCTGAATATAGCCTGATTCATTCAACGCCACACCAGCAGCGGACAAATTCAGATTATCTGTCGCAGGCTCGCGCCCAATAGCCCAAATCAGAGTATCAACTGTCTGTTCTCTGCTATCCTGTAATTGCAGAGTCAGGCTGCCATCAGCATTTTTTATCACAGCCTTTGGTACAGCTTCCGTATGCAGAGTCGGACCTTCATTGTTGATAACTTCCAGCAACGTATTTACGATCAACGGATCAAAAGAACGCAAAGGTGCATGTTTGCGTACAAACAGATGCGTTTCACTGCCTAATGCATTCAAAACTCCGGCAATTTCCACCGCAATATAACCAGCACCTACGACAGCAACACGTTTAGGCATTTCATCCAGTTCAAAGAAGCCATCTGAGTCAATACCGTATTCCGCACCGGGAATAGCCGGATTTTTAGGGCGGCCACCGGTCGCAATCAATATATGATCTGCGGTAATTATTTCGCCGTTCACTTCAACAGTCTTTGCATCAACAAAACGTGCAAATCCCTGAATAACATCAACATTGTTGTTACCCAGCACACGCTCATATGAAGAATGAATACGGTCAATATAGGATGTACGGCTGGCAATCAGTTTTTTCCAGTCAAAACGATTGATAGTGGCATCAAAACCATAATCAGAGCCATATTGATGAATAGATTCCGCAATCTGGGCAGCGTGCCACATCACTTTCTTCGGTACACAACCCACATTAACACATGTTCCACCCAGTGCTTTTGCTTCAATCAGGGCACATTTCTGCCCATACATGGCCGCACGGTTAATGGAGGCAATACCACCGCTGCCGCCACCAATTGCAATATAATCGTAATGTTTACTCATCTTAGGCACTTCCGTCTAATCAATTAACCTACTGACTACAATTTAATCGTAACGTATATTATGACAAAAAGTTATCACTATGCATGATGATTGTGGCTTTCGTTGTCATAGGCTAGAGCTATCAAATTGATGCTCCATGCTGCCAATATCACGCTGGAAAATAGTCTTATTCCGGTACAATCCACTCTACTGAGTTATGCCCTGTGCCTTCAGGGATCAGTACCTGCTGTAGCCAAGGCAGCACAGCTTTCATCTGCTGTTCCAGCTTCCACGGCGGGTTGATCACAATCATGCCGGATGCTGTCATACCGCGCTGATCACTATCCGGACGCACGCCAAGCTCAATCTGCAAAATTTTGCGGATCCCGGTTTTTTCCAAATCTTTCACTAAACGCTTAATCTGCTGGCGGAGCACAACCGGATACCACAACGCATAAGTACCTGTCGCAAAACGTTTGTATCCTTCCTGAATACCCTTAACTACATTCTGATAATCCGATTTCAGCTCATAAGGAGGGTCTATCAGCACCAATCCACGGCGAGTTTTAGGTGGTAATTTTGATTTCAGCTGTTGATAGCCATCTTCACGCAGAACGCGGGCGCGTCTGTCACGGGAGAACTCACTACGCAATAAAGGAAAATCACTTGGATGCAGTTCACTCAGGTTAAGTTCATCATATTCGCGCAATAAATGACGGGCAATTAATGGAGAACCGGGGTAATAACGCAAAACACCATGCTGGTTCAGAGCCTTTACAACTTTCATATAGCCTGATAATTCTTGAGGAATATCATCACGCTGCCAAATACGGGCAATCCCTTCCAAGTACTCACCAGTACGTTCGGCATGTTCGCCACTGAGCTGATAACGACCTGCGCCTGCGTGGGTATCCAGATAAAGGAAAGGCTTCTCTTTTTCCTTAAGTGACTCAATGATAAGGCTTTGGACAGTGTGTTTTAGCACATCAGCATGGTTGCCTGCATGGAAGCTGTGACGATAACTTAGCATTCGATTTTCAAACCCCGGGAGAGAAATATTGATAACTTGCCTGATGGCTGATCAGACAACAAAAAAGCATTATGCCTCATTCTCGCGAAAAAAGATAAACGCCTCCATTTTGCCCCTCGTCAGTTGTAACTGACGTCTAATTTTCAGGAACAAATCCCGATCAGCATATAAAATTTTGAATAAGCATTTCAAATCAGACTAGGAATAGTTCATGAAGTCGAAAACTATGCTCTTGCCTGTATTAGTCGTTTTCAGTATGAATATTGCCTATGCAAAACCAACTAAAGCGGAGTGCGAAAACAAACAGAAAACATTAGAGAAACAGCTCCAATATGCAAAAAATGACATGGATGAAAGATTAATTTACGGGTTAACCAGAACACTGGAAAGCCTGAATTCAGCCTGCGAGTGGGAAAGACGCCTGAAAGTTGCACAAGAGCAACATTCCAAACCGAAAAATAATCCCACCTCTGCTACTAAGCCTGCATCCCAAAAAAGTTCACAAGCCCGTTCAGAACAAAAAGGAAAAAAGAAAATTAAAAAAGTGCAGGCCAAAAAGAAGAAGTAGACCTGCACTGAAGCACCAACCAATAGCCGGATATATATTTACAAATTTTTCTCTTTCACCTGCTGTGAATTAGAAGGCGATAACTTATAGTAGACTTTATCGTCATCTGTGAGTGGTTTATTCTCAATCTTCATTGAAAGGATCGCATTATCTTTGGAGATCGCATAATAGTTGAAATAATTTTCTTTACCATCATAAGGATACTGAAAGTCTGGTTTCAATAGTTTTTTTTCATAAGATCTTATATAGGGATCATATTCATCTTCATAAACTACCTGTTTGTTTCTGACAAAAATAATCTTATAAAAAAGACTAGCTTTCCCTTTAAATGCAGCGCCAATAATATCCTCAATATCCTTATGCCCCATCCCTTTATCAATAATATACATTTTATCCCAATCAAAAGGGACGATTTTATTCATATCAATCAGACAAGCCGTGTTTTTCTGGCAATGTCTATCGGCATAATCGATAATACCCAATTTACTGTTATTATATGATAAAGAAAAAAAGAAAACGACAACACCCAATATTAACGAAAGTGCAACAATATTATTTTTGTTGATAACGTGGAAAAGCATCATTCCCCCTTCATAACCAAATCAGATATGAGAAAACGGTTTTTAAATTCCTATTTTGATAATCAACCAGTTAAATCTATATATAAATCTCATCGTAGTATTACAATTCCATAATTAATCTCATTTACCGATAAAAGTAGTAAAAACATTCCTACCTGCTCTCAATCAGCAGCTTTATTTAGTAAACACATAATGATGTTATGAGGATCTAACTTTATTTGTGGATATGGCTCCACATCACTCATAGTAAGCGACTACGCCACATTGCTATTTCATGTTTTCACTGAGGATTTATAAAGTAACCAACCTCTTTTTTTATTATTTTCAGCATAAAAAGCACTATGCAGGGAGTGCTTTATGCAAGGAAATAGTATATTAAGTTTACTGACAATTTTTTAGGTTTCAAATAGAAAAATTTGATAAACAAATCGTAAATGAGACGAATTGTCGCTAATATAATTTAGTGGTAACCCTTAATC
>NZ_CAWQJR010000217.1:0-69677 GCF_963894935.1 Xenorhabdus sp. PB61.4 | reverse complement strand
AATCTTGATGTGACATAGCCTTTATTCCTTTATTTCTCTCAGTTTGGCGACTTAAAGTTATAAAGGAGCGGCTATGTCATTTCAACTCATCATAAAAGTCGAGCATCGCGTCAAAATATATAATTAAGACTGGAGTAACTAAATGAAGATATACACAATGGATTTCAAGATGCGTCACGGCGGCAAGGGAGAGACAAATTTGTCGGGAACGAATTTGCCCAGCCAAAGGCTGGCCTCCGGTGAGAGGCAGGAGCCTCTCAGTAATCCCCGGGAGCATAGATAACTATGTGACTGGGGTGAGCGAGCGCAACCAACAAAGAGGCAACTTGAAAGATGAAGTGTATAAAGGTTACTGAACTAGATTCTAAGTGCTTTTGTTGTGGAAAGTCATCAAAATAACCAGCTTTTCTTCATATCAGAGATTAATGATGCTATCAGATATCTTTCCTCGACGAAGAATCCACCAAAAGAAGTGGCAAAAACAAAAAGTCCCCCTGCCAACCGGGGCTGATAGTAGCATGCAGGGTATTGAATATGGTATAAACCCCGTTATTTTCTCATAACCCGCATGCCAGAAAATGCTGCATTATAAAAATGTGTAGTTTTGGTACGTAATTTAAGGTAACACTGTGAATATACAGGCTATTCTTTCAGAAAAAATCAGTAGTGCGCTGATTGCAGCTGGTGCTCCAGCCGATAGTGAGGCTCACGTTCGTCAATCTGCAAAAGCTCAATTTGGTGACTATCAAGCAAATGGTGTCATGGCGGCAGCGAAAAAAGTTGGTATGCCTCCACGACAACTGGCAGAAAAAGTTGTCAATTTGCTGGATCTGCAAGGAATTGCCAGCAAAGTCGAAATCGCGGGCCCGGGTTTTATCAATATCTTCCTTGATAAAACATGGGTTGCCACAAATGTAGAAAACGCGCTGACAGCAGAAAAACTGGGGGTATCCCCTGTCGAGCCACAAACTATCGTTATCGATTATTCTGCGCCTAATGTCGCTAAACAGATGCATATTGGTCATATCCGCTCAACCATCATCGGTGATGCTGCAGCGCGTACCCTTGAATTCCTCGGCCATAAAGTTATTCGTGCTAACCACCTTGGCGACTGGGGTACTCAGTTCGGCATGCTGATCGCCTATCTGGAAAAAGTACAGAATGAAAATGCCAGTGATATGGCATTAGAAGATTTGGAAGAATTTTATCGCGCCGCCAAGAAAAATTACGACGAAGACGAAGAATTTGCCATTCGCGCCCGCGGCTATGTTGTAAAACTACAAGGCGGTGATGAATATTGCCGCAATATGTGGCGTAAATTGGTTGAAATAACCATGTCACAGAATCAGGCAACTTATGACCGCCTGAATGTCACGCTGACCGAAAAAGACGTGATGGGTGAAAGCCTTTATAACGATATGCTGCCGGGGATCGTTGCTGACCTGAAACAACGTGGCATAGCTGTTGAAAGCGATGGCGCAACTGTGGTTTACCTTGACGAATTCAAAAATAAAGAAGGCGAACCGATGGGCGTTATCATCCAGAAAAAAGATGGTGGCTACCTCTATACAACAACAGATATCGCCTGTGCCAAATACCGCCATGAAGTCCTGAATGCAGACCGTGTGCTTTACTACATCGATTCACGCCAGCACCAACATTTAATACAGGCTTGGTCGATTGTACGCAAAGCCGGTTACATCCCTGAATCCATGACACTGGAACATCACATGTTCGGCATGATGCTGGGCAAAGATGGCAAACCATTCAAAACCCGCGCAGGCGGTACAGTGAAATTAGCCGACCTGCTGGATGAAGCCATTGAACGTGCCGATGCACTTATCCGTGAAAAAAACCCGGATATGCCGGAAGATGAGCTTAAAAAAGTTATTGAGGCAGTTGGTATCGGCGCAGTAAAATACGCTGATCTCTCCAAGAGCCGCACAACAGACTATGTATTTGACTGGGATAATATGCTGGCCTTTGATGGCAACACTGCTCCTTATATGCAGTATGCATATACCCGTGTCTCCTCTATTTTCAAACGCGCTGAAATCGATGAAAGCAGCCTGACACTGCCTGTTGTACTGAATGAAGAACGCGAGCAAACGCTGGCTACCCGTCTTCTGCAATTTGAAGAAACAATCACAACAGTAGCTCGTGAAGGGACACCACATGTGATGTGTGCTTACCTGTATGATCTGGCTGGCCTGTTCTCCGGTTTCTACGAACACTGCCCAATCCTGAATGCGGAAAATGAAGAGTTGCGTCAAAGCCGACTGAAACTGGCATTGCTGACGGCAAAAACCCTGAAGCAGGGTCTGGATACTCTGGGGATTCAGACTGTAGAGCGGATGTAATCGAACTATAAAAATATCCCGCCGTTTGCGGCGGGATATTTAAACACACTAGTAGATTAAATAATCACTGTAATCCCCGATGTGCGAAATCCTTTAACCGGAATCCCAATAAAGCTAATGCAGCAAAATAACTGCCTGCCCCGGCAACTACAACAGCCATCAATCTTAACAAACGCATTGCCATATTACCCTGCTCCCAGTTCGGCATGAACCATAGCATTACCAGCAAAACGCCAACCATAACTGCAATGGCCACCAGCAATTTAAGCAAGAATACTCCCCATCCTGCTAATGGTTTAAATATCTCACGTTTACGCAATTGCCAGTACAGCATCACGGCATTGAAACAAGCAGCTAAACCAATGGAAAGGGCTAATCCTGCATGTTTCAGAGGACCGATAAAAGCAAGGTTCATTAACTGAGTTAAAATCAGGGTTGCAATCGCAATCTTGACCGGTGTTTTAATATCCTGACGGGAATAAAAACCGGGAGCCAGAACTTTAACAACGATCAACCCCATTAAGCCGAAGCAGTAGGCAATCAATGCCCGTTGTGTCATGGCTGCATCAAAAGCAGAAAAATTACCATACTGAAACAGTGATACTGTTAATGGTTCAGCCAAAATCCCCAATGCCACAGCACAAGGCAATGCCAGTAAAAAGCAAAGACGTAGCCCCCAATCCATCAGTTTCCGGTATTCATCATGATTACCACTGGAAAAACTTTTCGCCAATGAAGGCAATAAAATCGTTCCTAATGCAACCCCTAAGACACCAGAAGGTAATTCCATTAATCGATCTGCGTAATACATCCATGAAACAGAGCCGGAAACCAAAAATGAAGCAAAAATCGTATTGATAATCAAAGAAATCTGGCTGACTGATACCCCCAAAATAGCCGGTCCCATCTGGCGAATAACACGCCATACACCGCTATCGCGGAAAGAAACCCGAGGCAGCACTAACATACCTATTTTTTTCAGATGAGGGAGCTGGTAAGCCAGTTGTAAAATACCACCAGCAACCACAGCCCATCCAAGCGCCATCACGGGAGGGTTACAGTAAGGCGCCACGACCAACGCAAAGAAGATCATGCTGACATTAAGCAACGTTGGTGCAAAAGCAGGTACTGAAAAACGGTTCCATGTATTCAGGATTGCCCCCGCCAAAGATGCCAAAGAGATCAAGAAAATATAAGGGAATGTGATTCTGAGTAAATCACGAGTCAACGTAAACTTATCCGGTGTATCAGCAAAGCCCGGCGCGGTTACATAAATAACCCACGGCGCAGCAATTATTCCAATTACAGTAACAATCGCTAAGATCAACGTCAGCATACCCGACACATAGGCGATAAAGGTTCGAGTTGCTTCATCCCCCTGCTGATTTTTGTATTCGGCAAGAATGGGAACAAAAGCCTGTGAAAAAGCCCCCTCAGCAAAAATACGACGTAATAGATTAGGTAACTTGAACGCAACAAAGAAGGCGTCTGTTGCTACGCCTGCACCAAATATACGGGCAATAATAGCATCACGGATGAAACCCAGAACGCGGGAAAACATCGTCATTGAACTGACGGCTGCCAGTGATTTTAGTAAGTTCATGATATTGTTTAATAAGTATATTTCTATGAAATGAGCGTGAAAGCGTAAAGCAACGTCATCAGATATGCTTAAAATGGAACCGAATATGATCCGATGAGATAGCACTGATAGGCAAAGTTTAACAGACAAAAACCCTGCCTACATTGGCTATCTCCTTTTTATTAATTATTTTTAACCCTGTATGCTCTTTCCCGTTCACCAATCATTGTTGGTTAATGCCGTCAGAACATGATCCTGCCAGACACCATCTATCATTAAGTATTTTTTTGCATACCCTTCCTGCTCAAAATTCAGTTTCTTAAGCAAATTTCCACTTCGTTGGTTATGCGGCATATAGTTAGCCATAATCCGGTGCATTTTCTGGTGATTTTGCATATAACGAAGAGCCGGCTGCAATGCTTCATACATAAGCCCCTGCCCTTGCAATTTTTCCGCCAGCGAATAACCCAGATAGCAGGAGTGAAATGCACCACGTACAACATTGGTAAAATTTGCCACACCTAAAATTTCGTTCTCATTAGGATCCAACAACACAAAATTAAATGTCGCATTTTGCCGTTGTAATTCGGCAACATAACTCAGCTTATTCGTCCAGCCCGAAGGTTGGTAAAAACTCCGATCTCTTATCGGCTCCCACGGTTTAAGAAAATCTTTATTTTCTGAATAATATTCAGCCAAACGATAAGCATCACGCTCATATACCAGACGGACGATCATCCTGTCCGTAATAAAACGAACTTTAGGCGATGTAGACCGATAACCAAACATGCCTTCTCCCGATATTTATTTTAAAAAGATACTCAATAATTTATAGCTAATAGAAGTCAATATCATTGTTTTACGATAAAAAAATATCATATATAAATCCTCTATCTTAAAAATAGGATTGCGTACAGAATAATAGAAATTTCATTTTTATTTTCTCATATATTGATGGTGCGAAATGTCATTGGTTTCACAGGCCCGTAGTTTAGGTAAATATTTTTTATTACTTGATAACTTATTGGTTGTTCTTGGATTTTTCGTTGTTTTTCCATTAATTTCGATCCATTTCGTCGAACAAATGGGTTGGGCGGCCGTTATTGTCGGGCTCGCTCTGGGGACTCGCCAGTTTGTTCAGCAAGGGCTGGGCATTTTTGGTGGCGCCATTGCTGATAAATTTGGTGCCAAGCCGATGATTGTCTGCGGAATGTTACTGCGTGCATTAGGCTTCGCTTTGATGGCAATAGCTTCTGAACCGTGGATATTAATCTTTTCCTGTATTTTATCTGGTTTGGGCGGAACATTGTTCGATCCACCACGGGCTGCGCTGGTCATTAAACTAACCCGCCCACATGAACGCGGTCGTTTCTATTCACTGTTATTGATGCAAGACAGCGCAGGCGCTGTGATTGGTGCACTGATAGGAAGCTGGTTATTACAATACAATTTCAATATGGTGTGCTGGATAGGCGCCGGGATTTTCGTTCTGGCTGCTATTGCAAATGCCTGGTTGTTACCTGCATATCGTATCTCAACAATCCGCACCCCCATCAAAGAAGGTATGATGCGGGTTATTAAAGATCGCCGCTTCTTTTATTATGTGCTGACCCTGACAGGGTATTTTATTTTATCAGTACAAGTGATGCTGATGTTCCCGATTATTATCCATGAAATGTCCGGCAGCCACACAGCCGTAAAATGGATGTATGCTATCGAAGCGGTTATTTCCCTGACATTGCTTTACCCTATCGCCCGGTGGAGTGAAAAACATTTCCGCATGGAACAGCGCCTGATGATAGGCTTATTTTTAATGAGCCTTTGCATGTTTCCTATCGGCTGGATTAACCAATTACACCTGCTTTTTGCCCTTATTGCCCTGTTTTACTTAGGAACTGTTACGGCAGAGCCTGCCCGGGAAACCCTCAGCGCTGGTCTGGCGGACCCAAGAGCCCGTGGCAGTTATATGGGATTCAGTCGATTAGGGCTGGCGCTCGGTGGTGTATTGGGCTATACCGGTGGCGGCTGGCTTTACGATACCGGCCATGCATTGAATATGCCTCAATTGCCGTGGGTTTTATTAGGATTAATCGGCTTGTTCACCATTTATGCTCTTCATCGCCAATTTAATCAGAAAAAAATCGAACCAGTAACCATTAGTAGACATTAACAATATGAATAATGGTGTAGAATCTGCCCAGCAAAAATAAATATAGGAGCCGGCATGAAAAAATTTTTATTAGGGGCAGCATTAGTGCTGATTGGTTTACTCAGTGGTTGCGGCCAGTTTAAAGATCTCAGCATCAGTGAAAGTTTGCTCAATGATTATTTATTAAAGAAAGTACATTATCAGAAAGAGATTGGGATTGCTGGCATAGCAAATTTCAACGTTTCTCTGGGAAATTTAAGTAGTCAGATAGGCCGTCAGGATCCGGAAAAAATCATCCTGACCAGCAAGGGAAAAGTTGAAATTTCAACATTATTTGGTTCAACACAGGCAGATATGACATTGGCTATCAGGGCCAAGCCTGTATTTGATGCAGAAAAAGGGGCTATTTTTGTTAAAGGGCTGGAAATTATCGATTATCAAACTACCCCTGAAAAAGTAGCCGGGCCGATCAAGGCGTTGATTCCTTATCTGAATACCTCGCTAACTGAGTTTTTTGATACTCATCCGGTTTATGTTCTCAATCCGGAAAAAAGCAAGTCCGAAGCAGCAGCGGCAAAATTCGCTAAGGGACTGGAAATTAAGCCTGGAAAACTGGTTATTGGGTTAACTGATAAATAATTTTTATTGTCATTGAAATAATAAGGGCAAATTATTCATAAATAATTTGCCCTTATTTTATCGATAATTAACGCAATTAGCCTCAGCTAAGTGACAATGTCACTCAGCTTCCAGCTCCTCACGTAGTGCCTGTAATGCCTCACGGGTAATCATAGCCAGAATCCGATAAAAACCACTGACAGCATGAGCTTCAACTTTTCCAAGGAACTGCCCACACCACGGCAATAAATATTCATCGAATAATGTTATCTGAGCCTGAACTTCATCTTCTGCCGCCTGATCTTCCAACCATGACGCAGCCAGTAATAAAGAGCCAAACTGATCGGCTGCTGTATCAGATAATGGCATACCCCGCTCGCTCAGGAACTGACGCACTTCATTTTCTGTTCCATCAGTATAATCAGAGCGGCAAATGGCAACCTTAGCAGTCTCCCCGACAAACAACGCCTGATAGTCTGATTCTATTACAGATAAATCGCTATTTTGTTGTAGGCGAACCAATAACTCATCCTGTTCTAAAGGCCATGCCTGCTTTAATTTACCTTCAGCAATCATGTTCATCAGAGGCTGTAAGATAGGATCTTGCGGTGCGCGGTTAAACAGGGTGCCTAAAATGCGGCAGACAATAGAAAATTCATTCATGACTTCATTAAATCCCAATAATTTAAAATAACGACTCATTCAAATGGCGTTATTTTGCTAATCATCCGCCATGCTGTAAAGCAGCTTATTAATAGCCAAGCGATATATCCACAAGGCCAGTTGGTGTTTGTCCCTGCTCCATTCTCCGGATATTCTGACAAATAGCGTCCATAGCCTGTTCCGGGATGGTGTTTGCAGCAATATGCGGCGTAATAGTGATACGGGGATGAGTCCAGAATGGGTGCATATTTGACAGCGGCTCTTCAGCGAAGACATCAAGTGTTGCGCCGGCAACATATCCTTTATCAATGGCAGTCAGTAAATCCTGTTCAACAAGATGAGAACCTCTCGCTATGTTGATGATATATGAACCTTCTTTTAATTGACTAAATGCCGAAAGGTTTAACACACCGCGGGTTTCAGACGTGCTGGGAAGTAAGTTAATTAATACCTTACAGTCAGAAAGGAACTCTCCAAGTTGTTCTTCACCATAAAAATTTTCAACGCCGGTCAGTTCTTTTGGAGTCCTACTCCAACAACGTACCGTAAAATTAAACTCTGCCAATTTCTCAATCACACAGCGCCCCAAAACCCCGGCACCCAGTACACCGATAACAAATTCTTTTCGATCGTGAGGAGATAATGGCTGCCAAATGCGCTGCTCCTGATTACGTTTATACTCATCCATTCGCCGGAAATAATGTAACACTGCACTCACTGCATATTCCTGCATCTGATACCCCATTCCCGTATCTTCGAGGCGAATTAACGGGACATTCGCTGGCAAAGCTCCGGGGTTTTCCAACTCTTGCTGAAGAATAGAATCAACACCAGCGCCCAGAGAGAATATTCCCTTAAGATCTGAGCGCTCAGTCAACATTTCATAGGGAGGATGCCAAACAAGGGCATAATCTGCGGGAGCGTTATCTCCCTTAGCCCACTTTCTCACTTTAGCATCAGGTAAACGTTCAGTTATTCCTTGAACCCACTTATCGGCATCAGACGCAGGACTAAAAAAAATGATATTCATATAATCTTATCCCTTTTTATTTTTTAATAGATTAAAACTATTGCCGAAAGGTGAAATGTCAAGAAAAACATAGCTGAACATCGTACGTTCGCTCACCAATATCTACTATTCAATTGAATTGAATCAATTTATATTCCTGCTGTTTTTCGTGTACTGAAGATTATTTTAGCAGTAATGCTATTTTTATGGTCTTTTCAGCATTGCAGTAATTGACGCGCTACCAGCCACGCAGATAGCTCCCAAAAGAAGCATGACGACAAACACAGATAGTAATATGCCAAAATGAGATATTTCTGCCGCAATTAATGGCCCGATACTGGCACCAATAAATAGAATGAATCCATTAAGCGCCATTCCTGCACCTCGATTGGGTGCTGATAGAGAACCAAACTGCGTGATCATCGCAGGAATAGCAAGGGCGATGCCAATAACAAAAACTAGACTACCAATAGCAATGCCAATCAGGGATTGTGACAATATAGCTTCCAGTGACAACCCGACAGCAGCAGTAATATAACCAAAGATAGCAATAGCAGGCATACTTATTCTGCGAGCTAACATTCCAACTAACAGTGCCGCAAACATGCCCGGTAATCCAATATCTGGCATTCTTGATATTGTCCCTAGCCGGATGGTGGTCAGCAGTACCTCAGGTAGCACGTATGCTCACTGGCTCAGATAGCCAGCAAGAACATGCCAGACGTCGGGCTTCTGTTGTTGAAGCTGCCCGGCGCTTAGCATCAGCCCCCTAAATGACAAAAAACCATCAGAGCTTTGATTAAAAACAGCTTCAAAAGTGCTATAAATGTTTATCACGTATGCAAATTGTTTTTTATTTGTCTAATCAATCAAAAAGCGCGAAAAAATCGTGATAAGCCTGTTGACGCCTGCGCTGCTTTTCCCTATAGTAGCGCCCCGTTGCAGCGACGAATACAAACAGAATCGCTGAAATAACAAAATATGGTGAGGTGTCCGAGTGGCTGAAGGAGCACGCCTGGAAAGTGTGTATACGCGAAAGTGTATCGAGGGTTCGAATCCCTCCCTCACCGCCATATTTTGTAATCAACTGAAAAATTAAAAAACGGTGAGGTGTCCGAGTGGTTGAAGGAGCACGCCTGGAAAGTGTGTATACGTGAAAACGTATCGAGGGTTCGAATCCCTCCCTCACCGCCATAATTTAATATCAGTTGAATAAATCATATAGATATGATGCCTCGTTAAAATAACGGGGCTTTTTGATTTTATACCGGTCAAAACTCCATTTTTTATTTTTATTCAACTCTTCTTTTCTGCCGATCCTTATAATAAGGGATATAGAGATTCAGTGTTCCTCCCCAGAAAACACCATCTAACAAACCACTGGCAAAACCAAATAATAAATTAAAGCTAAAAGAGTGTGTTAGCGCTGGATGTATTGCTGCCGTGGCGGAAATAATGAATTTAACGCAAAATATGATCAGAATAAAAATCAAGGTTAAAGGAGTGCCTGAACGGATAATTAAATCGCTGTCCGGCTTTTGTCTTAAGCGTGGCTGAGTACTCCATAATTTCCAGCCTATTGCAATACCTGCCAATATCCCCACAACAAGCGCCAATAATGCCGAACCCTGAAAAACCGTTTCATGTAGTACAGCATAAACTGCCCAGATGAAAAACACGATTGGCAATAAAAATAGACGACTCACCGTCATTTCCCTGTCGTCTAATGCTTTAATGCCACGGAGAACCAAAAAAACAAATAAGATCCAAACCCATACCGGTGTATCTTTGATAATCATCAGGATTGACATATCTTTCCTCACTGAGTCCTATTACTTTTAAAAGAGCCTAACCATATAGACTCTTATTATAATTGTTCCTCAATGGGCTTTCTATTTTGTCGTCTTAATCCAATAAACAAACCCGAATCATATGACCATCAGGATCTTCAACAACAAACGTCCGGCCAAATACTTCGGTATGAGGTACCTGTAATACTTTAATTTTTAGTTCCTGTTGCCATTTTACAAATAATTTATCGATATCTTCACTGTTTGGTAACATGATGCCAATTTCGGAAAACCGGGAAGTATTTAAATCAGGTTTCGGGCCTCCTGACCAAATGGAAAATAAAGCTTCAGCACCCGCAGAAAATGCAACGTAACGTTGGCCAGCAAAAACCGGTTCAGAATTAAAGATTTTAGTATAAAAGGATGTCGAACGTTCTATATCAGAAACATAGACAAGCTGAAGATTAGGTTTAGCAGTTATTTTTTCCATATTAACCTCATATTAATTTTATCAAAATTTTTTATTTGTATTTAAATAAAAGACTGATGTTATTTGATTTTCCCTGATCAGTATTTTTCATACTTAATAGGTTTCAACAGTAGATTTCAGCCTTAATACTGTCTCAACTAAATCATGTGTGACTTGTTTAAAAAAACTCTGAACCTGAATAGCAGGCACATTAGAATCAGGCATAAGTGATACCGTTGCCTTAATCAGATATTCCATATTGTTCTCATGTGGAATAATTTGATGAGAAAAAATTAAAGTCCCTATATGCGGAAGACTAACTTGATCAGTGAATTCTTTATTAATTTCAATATTTGAAAGGTAGAATCGAATTTCTGGCTTTCCCCTTAACACCATTTTTCCGTATTGCCCTGTTTTTACCTCACCTTCAAATTGCAAAGATTCAAGATCAGTTTCCCATTTCTTCCTTAACTCAAAATCAACATAATGAGCCCAAATATGGGATGGTTCAGCTTTTACTGGGGTAGAAAAAGACAAAACTAACATGAAATACCTCCAACTATTGTCTGGGCTTACTTAGAATAGTTGTAAGGTATCAACACCAAGTGACAGTTTCTGTCAGTAGCCTGACTTAATCAGTGAGGTATTTTCTTAAATTCCCTCCACTCTTTCAGTAAAGATTGCCTTGATCGGGGGTAACACTGTTTTTCAACATGCAGACTCAGGATTCTGTCAGACCGAAAATGGCGGAATTCTCCCCGCAATTCACACCAGCCAATCACAATACTGACATTTTCAAAATACCCTAATGCAAATGGCCAGATAGTCCTTTCGGAATCCTGTTCTTTTAAGTCCCGGTAAGTCAAAGTAACTTTACGTCTGGCACGAATTGCCTGCCGGATTGATGAAATATCGATCACTAGCTGAGTAGCTGCTGCCGCTGGCCCGACTAACAAAGAGCTGCTCTCCAGAAGTTGCTTCAATTCTGTTGGGATAACCGCAGCAATTTTATTGACAACACCTTTTGCCGCTTCCCTCAATTGTGGATCTGCACGTTTCGCCACCCAATTGGCACCTAATGCCAGCGCTTCGATTTCATTCTGGGTAAACATCAAAGGTGGCAAAACAAAACCGGGTCTTAAGACATACCCCACACCCGGCTCCCCCTCAATAATTGCCCCCTGTTCCTGTAAAGTGGCAATATCCCGATAAAGCGTTCTTAAGCTGATATTCATCTTCTGGGCTAATACTTTTCCCTGCACAGGAAAGTGATAGCTACGCAATATTTCAATCAAAGATAACAAACGCTGTGCTCTGGACAATGTTCCATCCTCATCCAATTTGTTTATTCATTTGATAAATCATAGGTTAATTATTGGAGTGAACTCAAATGAATCTGTGAGGATATTGGTGAATATATGCGCCGAAAACAAGATATGAGATCCATGAAATAGCTGACTGACCGGAAATATTGAAAGGGTAAGCAAACACTGAATCTGTCCATTTGGCATTGCAACGGTCGATATCCTTCTCCGACATATCATAATACCTTGTGGGACGCGGTAGTTATGCCAGCGTAGGAGTAATAAAGATATCGTAAGGTAAAAGCTGGGTTGACAACTCACGCCCAAGCAGGCGAATGTGCTCTATATCATTTGAATGAGTTACACCATTTGTCGGTTACTCACTGAAAAGTAACCTGAAAAATGAATAGTATATCAGTATGTTTTTCTGCACATAATATTTGACATCACATGATACATTAATAACACTGATATTTTTACCTCTAACGGATCTAGGGAAATAATGACTATATATGATCTAAAACCCCGTTTTCAGAACCTGTTACGGCCTATCGTCATTCGTCTTCATCATCTGGGATATACAGCCAATCAAGTCACATTATCCGCTCTGTTTTTATCACTTTTTATCGGTTTATTATTAAGTTTATTTCCCACATCTTCCCTATATTGGATACTGCCTGTTTTTCTGTTTATTCGTATGGCACTGAACGCAATTGATGGAATGCTGGCGCGGGAACATAACCAAAAATCTCATTTAGGCGCTATTTATAATGAGTTAGGGGATATTATTTCTGATGTTGCCCTCTATCTTCCCTTCTGTTTTTTACTCGGTGTCAACAATATCAGCTTGCTGATAATTCTATTTCTTACCATTTTAACCGAGTTTATTGGCGTATTAACGCAATCCATTGGCGCATCACGACGCTATGATGGCCCGATGGGAAAAAGTGACCGTGCTTTTGTTTTTGGTGCTTATGGGTTAATTATTGCCATTTTTCCTTCGGCTTTAAGTTGGAATAGTTATCTGTTTCCTTTTATCGCTATCTTACTCTTAATGACTTGCTATCAGCGGGTTGTCAAAGCCCTGTATGAGATCAGGCAAATTGAACAATCCCAGTCCAGATAAGGCCTCCATAATGTCACAACTATTCAAACAACGTATTGCTGAAGAACACTACTTCACTACATCTGATGATGTATCTCTGTTTTATCGTCACTGGCCACAGCAACAAATTAAAGCAGAAAAAGCGATTATTATTTTTCACCGTGGTCATGAACACTCCGGACGCGTCCAGCATATTGTTGATGAACTCAATCTGCCTGATTTTGCTTTCTTTGCGTGGGATGCCCGTGGTCACGGTCTGACAAAAGGAGCACGTGGCTACAGTCCGTCAGTCGGCACATCAATTCGTGATGTAGATGAGTTTGTCCGGTTTATTGCCGCTGAATATGATATTGCGATGGAAAATATCGTAGTAATTGGTCAGAGTGTCGGCGCTGTGTTAGTGTCCGCATGGGTACATGATTACTCCCCGAAAATCCGGGCGATGATCCTTGCTGCTCCGGCTTTTGATATTAAATTGTATATTCCTTTCGCCACTCAGGGATTGAAGTTGATGCAGAAAATGCGCGGGATTTTCTTCGTCAACTCCTATGTAAAAGCTAAGTTTTTAACCCACGATGAAACCCGGATTGCCTCTTATAATAACGATCCACTGATTACCCGTGAGATTGCAGTCAATATCTTGCTGGAGCTTTACCAAACCTCAGAACGTGTCGTTAAAGATGCCGCCGCGATTACACTTCCTACTCAGTTATTCATTTCAGGCAGTGATTATGTTGTGAACTCAAAACCACAGCACCAGTTCTACCAGCAATTAAGTAGCCCAATGAAAGAGAAACATGTTATGGCAGGTTTCTATCACGATACGCTGGGTGAAAAAGATCGACACCTTATTTTTGATAAGATCCGGCTCTTTCTGGAGCGTATTTTTGCTATTCCACGTTACCAGCATGACTATGCGCAGCAAGATATCTGGAGCTATTCCGCCGATGAGTTTCGTGCACTCAGTACGCCGCTTTCCCATTTCAGTGCCAAAAACCTCGCTTATCAATTAATACGTAAGGCCATGGAGAGTCACTTAGGTAAGGCTTCAGAAGGAATACGATTGGGTCTTACAACAGGGTTTGATTCTGGTTCTACGCTGGATTATATCTACCGAGATCAGCCACAAGGTCAGGGAATTTGGGGGAGATTGCTGGATAAACACTACCTGAACAGCATTGGCTGGCGTGGTATACGGCAACGTAAAATTCATATCGAAACGCTGATCCGACAGGGCATTCGTTGTTTGCATAAACAAAAAATGCCAGTACACATTGTGGATATTGCTGCCGGTCATGGGCGCTATGTGCTTGATGCCATCAATGAATTCAGCAAAGTTGATTCTGTTTTACTGAGAGATTATAGCGATATTAATGTGCGTCAGGGGCAGGCTTATATTGAAGAACGCCATCTGTCAGAAAAAATTCGGTTTGTTATCGGGAATGCTTTTGATGCTGACAGCATAGCCTCAATAACACCTGCGCCAACACTGGGAATTGTTTCAGGCCTCTATGAATTATTTTCTGATAATAATCTGGTCAGAAATTCCCTGCACGGTCTTGCTGAAGCTATTACAGAAAATGGTTATCTGATATATACCAGCCAGCCGTGGCATCCGCAGCTTGAAATTATTGCTCGTGTTCTTTCAAGCCACCGAGAAAATGAACCGTGGATCATGCGACGTCGCACACAAGGTGAAATGGATGCACTAGTGGAAGCGGCCGGATTTGAGAAGTTATACCAGTTAACAGATAACTGGGGTATTTTTTCCGTTTCCATTGCTAAACGTGTTTATCGTTGAAAATAATATGAGCCAGTATTCACTGGCTCATATTATTTTATTAAAACTCTTTATAACGATGAATTAATATCCACATTAATATAACAAAGTCATAAAAGCATCAAAAACAGCATTCGATTGATTTTTATTTATTCAACGCTAACCTATCAGATAACTTTTTGACGTATAACACTTTTATTAGGTAATTAAAGCGATATCCTTATCCCTGTTTCTTATTTCAATCCACTATACACAATGGATTTCAAGATACATCGCGGCGACAAACAACTTGAATGACGAAGTGTATAAAGGGATATTTTATTCTTAGGTCTTACATGAAATGAATACTAAAAAAATCAATGGAATACGGATTTTTAGCGCATTTATTGACGCCTGCTGGAAAGAATCTTACTCTTTCTCCCGTTTTATCAAAGATATCATTGCCGGTATCACTGTGGGTATTATCGCTATTCCTCTGGCAATGGCTCTGGCTATAGGGAGTGGAGTGGCACCGCAGTATGGTCTTTATACCGCCGCAATCGCCGGTATCGTTATCGCCATTACCGGCGGTTCACGTTATAGCGTATCCGGGCCGACTGCCGCTTTTGTCGTCATTCTTTATCCGGTATCACAACAATTTGGCCTGAGTGGCCTATTGATAGCGACACTCATGTCCGGTGTTATCCTGATTGTTATGGGTCTGGCACGTCTTGGTCGTCTTATCGAATATATTCCGCTTTCTGTAACCCTTGGGTTCACTTCCGGCATTGCTATCACGATTGCCACCATGCAGATACAAAATTTCTTTGGCTTGCAAATCAGCGAAGTTCCGGAAAACTATATCGATAAAGTCATTACTCTCTCTCAGGCAATTCCTTCATTTCATTTTAGTGACACAATTATTGGCTTGACTACCCTTCTGATATTAATCTTCTGGCCCAAACTGGGATTAAAGTTACCGGGTCACTTACCCGCTTTAGCTGCCGGAACGGCTGTTATGGGAATAATGCATCTGCTGGGGCATGATGTAGCTACTATCGGCTCTTCATTCAGTTATATGCTGGAGGATGGAACACAAGGTCAGGGCATTCCGCCAATCCTGCCCCAGTTTGTATTGCCGTGGAATTTACCGAATTCGCCTTCTTTCGATATTAGCTGGAATACGATTTCCGCATTAATGCCTGCTGCATTTTCAATGGCTATGTTAGGCGCTATTGAATCTTTACTGTGTGCGGTCATTCTTGATGGTATGACAGGAAAAAAACATCATTCTAACAGTGAGTTGGTCGGGCAAGGCTTAGGCAATATTGCTGCTCCCTTCTTTGGTGGTATCACAGCAACCGCCGCTATTGCCCGTTCTGCAGCTAATGTGCGAGCCGGAGCAACCTCCCCTGTCGCCACAGTGATTCACTCTTTATTGGTATTATTAACTTTACTGTTTCTGGCCCCCATGCTTTCATACTTACCGTTAGCTGCAATGTCCGCTATTTTACTTATTGTGGCCTGGAACATGAGTGAAGCCCATAAAGTGGTGGATTTAATCCGCCATGCCCCCAGAGATGACATTATTGTGATGCTGCTATGCATGTCATTGACAGTTCTGTTTGATATGGTGATCGCAATTACTGTCGGCATTGTTCTGGCATCACTACTGTTTATGCGTAAAATCGCCAATATGACCCGTATCAGTACTTCTGCCATAACAGATGCTGAGAAAGGGTTATTGGTCGTTCGGATTAACGGGCCACTTTTCTTTGCAGCTGCTGAACGTATTTTTACTGAATTAAAAGAAGAAAGTGCTGAATATCAAAACATCATTATGCAGTGGGATGCAGTTCCTGTACTGGATGCAGGCGGGTTACATGCTTTTCAGAGTTTTGTACGCGAGATGGCTAAAGAGTCGAAACAGGTTGTTGTCTGTGATATCCCCTTCCAGCCTTTAAAAACACTGGCAAGAGCTAAAGTCACACCCATTGCAGGGCAACTCAGTTTTTATGCTACTTTACCTAAGGCATTAAAAGAGATGAAAGTGGAATATTCACCTGAAATTTGTGTTTCAGCGGATAAAGCCAGCCATCAATAACTAAAATATGCGGTTACAACGTATAAATAAATATATACCCAATGGATTTCAAGTTGCATCGCGACGGCAAGGAAGTTCATCCCCGGAAGCATAGATAACCGTATATTTATAAAAACGGTGACCGGGGTGAGCGAGCGCAGCCAACAAAGAGGCAACTTGAAAGACGAAGGGTATAACCGCAATTTCAGCAAAAAATTCGATCAGCTCAAAAATTATTTACTGGTATCCAGCTCTGGAAAACCTTTCACTACATCATCAATGGCTTTCATCTGCATCAGGAATGCTTCCAGTTTTGCCAGTGGCAGTGCAGATGGCCCGTCACATTTTGCATTTTCCGGATCTGGGTGCGCTTCAAGGAATAAACCTGCGATACCCACTGCCATTCCCGCACGAGCCAGTTCAGCAACCTGCCCGCGGCGTCCGCCGGAAGCTGCACCGAATGGGTCACGGCACTGTAAAGCATGAGTCACATCGAAAATGATCGGTGAACCGTTGGTTGCCTGTTGCATCACACCGAAGCCCAGCATATCTACAACCAGATTGTCATAACCGAAGTTGCTGCCACGGTCACACAAAATCACCTGATCATTACCGCCTTCTTTGAATTTCTCGACGATATTGCCCATTTGCCCCGGGCTGACAAACTGGGGTTTTTTAACATTAATCACTGCACCCGTTTTCGCCATCGCTTCCACCAGATCGGTCTGGCGAGCAAGAAAAGCAGGAAGCTGGATAACATCAACCACTTCAGCTACAGGTTGTGCTTGCGCGGGTTCGTGTACATCAGTAATAATTTTTACGCCGAAGGTTTGTTTCAGTTCCTGAAAAATTTTCATTCCCTCTTCAAGACCCGGGCCACGGTAAGAACGGATAGAAGAGCGGTTAGCCTTATCAAAAGAGGCTTTAAAAACATAAGGAATGCCCAGTTTTTGTGTCACCGTGACATAGTGTTCACAAATCTTCATGGCCAAATCCCGTGATTCCAGGACATTCATGCCACCGAACAACACAAATGGCAGATCATTTGCGACCCTGATATCACCAATATTAACCACTTTCTGTTGCATGCTTATACCTTCTGTTGTTAAGGGTAAAAAATTTTAATAAAACACCAAATCAGGTGTGAATAACTCTGCCACCATCCACTTAATACCTGCCTACCAATACAATAGTAAGGTTAGTGCAGCACTATGGTTCGGCGTTCTCTATCTATAGAATTAATCTGCATTTTTATCATCTCTGAGATAGGGTCTTCAGGACAATGTTCTACAAAGTAACTCAGATCTGAAACCGCAATATGATCACAATCAAGCTGGGCATAAATAAGCCCACGATCACGGATTTCATACGGGTCATCCGGATCAAACATCAGCACCACTTCACTGGCTTTAAGTGCCAGTTCCATCTTTTTTTCTTCCATCAGAGAAACTTTGATCGTATCAGTGATTTTGCGTACTAAGCTGCTGTTATCGGCTTCCTGTAAGTCTTTCTTTTCCAGCCGGACAGTCGGGCCAATGTTACCTTTCAGCCAGACATCAAGGATATGTTCATTAAGCGTTTCCCCATTCATGGGGTTAATAAACCAGGCAGGTTGATCAGGCAAATCAATACGTAATATTAACTGTGTCGGAAATATTACCGGCGTTATAGGAATAGCCAACATCTGAGCGATATGCACAAATAGCGCACCCAGTGCAACCGGTGCACCCTGACGGGAAGCAATTACACTATCCAGCCATAGAGTATCCGATAGACAGTACACCCCATTTGCTCCACCAAACTTCCACTCCTGATAAAAAAGTGTCAGTAATGATTGCAGTTTTTCTTTATGGTCATTGATTGAAAAAAGTGCCTGCTGTGCTTCTTCGACTAAAGCAGTTAGCTGCTCTGACACTAATGCCTGAGGGAAATCAGGACGAATAGCCTTTGATACCAGAATAATACCATCAATCAGGGGAGCATCATTGAATTCATAATTAGTTATGGGTTTCATTTTTATTCCATCGACCTACCGTGATACGTTCATTACCACCATAATCCTGAAAAGTCACTATCTGATGATAACCCTTCTCTAAAAACAGGTTCCTGACAACTGCTCCCTGTTTCCAGCCATGCTCCAATAACAGCCATCCATTCGGTAATAGAAAATGGCGGGCCTGTTCCACGATTGCCTGTAAATCCGCCAAACCATTTTGTGCGGCAATCAATGCAGTGGCCGGTTCAAACCTAACATCCCCTTCTTTCAGATGAGGGTCATTCTCATCTATATACGGGGGATTACTGACAATCATATCAAATTGTCTGTCACCCACTGCAGAAAACCACTCACTTTGTAAAAAATTCACATTGTGAATAGCTTCTTGTCCATTGACTTTTCCAATATTGATCTTTTCAATATTGTTTTTTGCCAGTGCGACTGCTTCAGGATTAATATCGACTCCCGTGACATGGCAATCACGCCTTTCAGATGCCAATGCCAGAGCGATCGCGCCCGTTCCCGTACCAAGATCGAGGATTTGTGCCGGTGTTTCCGGCAACAATTCAAGTGCTTTTTCCACCAGACACTCCGTGTCAGGCCGCGGGATCAGAGTTGCGGGTGAGACTGCGAGTGGTAATGACCAGAACTCTTTCTCACCAACGATATAAGCGATTGGCTCACCTTTCAGTCGGCGAGCCAGTAAGCCATCAAGCTGAAGGGATTCTTCTCCTGAAATGGACGTTTCGCTAAACGCTATCAGGTAGGTACGGGAGCGACCTGTCACATGCCCTAACAGAATCTCCGCCTCTCGCTTAGGGCTGCTATCAGCAGGCAAATTATCAGATAACTGAGCCGCGGCGTATTGCAGCCAATGTTGATAATTCATTAATCCTGCTCTGACAGTGCTGATAACTGGTCAGCCTGATATTCGGTAATGATTGGCTGGATCAACATATCCAGTTTACCTTCCATAACTTCATCAAGGCGGTATAGCGTCAGGTTGATGCGGTGGTCAGTCACTCGCCCTTGCGGGAAGTTATAAGTCCGGTTGCGATCTGAACGGTCACCAGAGCCAAGCAGGTTACGGCGCTCAGAGGCTTCAGCTTCCTGGCGTTTCTGCATTTCAGCAGCACGAATACGGGCACCCAGCACAGATAATGCTTTAGCTTTATTTTTATGTTGCGAACGTTCGTCCTGACATTCCACCACAATTCCGGTAGGAATATGGGTAATTCGGATCGCGGAATCGGTGGTATTAACATGCTGACCACCCGCACCGGAAGAACGGAAGGTATCAATTTTCAGGTCTGCTGGGCTGATTTCCGGCAATTCAGCTTCCGGAATTTCCGGCAGTACCGCTACTGTACAGGCCGAAGTATGGATACGACCCTGAGATTCTGTTTCCGGCACACGTTGAACACGATGACCGCCTGATTCAAATTTCAAATGCCCGTAAACCTGCTCACCAGAAACCTTCGCGATAACCTCTTTGTAACCGCCATGTTCCCCTTCGTTGGCACTCATAATCTCTACTTTCCAACGACGAGATTCGGCGTAACGGCTATACATGCGGAACAGATCTCCGGCAAATATTGCCGCTTCATCACCACCAGTTCCCGCACGCACTTCCAGAAAACAGTTGCGCTCATCATCCGGATCTTTTGGCAACAGCAATAACTGGAGTTGCTGTTCCAACTCTTCATTACGAATTTTTGCGTCCTTGAGTTCTTCCTGCGCCATTTCCCTCATTTCAGGATCATCAAGCATCATCTCGGCTGTCTGTAAATCATCCTGCGTTGTTTTCCAGGATTTAAAACAGCTAGTTACATCGGTAAGTTGAGCATATTCCTTTGATAATGCACGGAAACGCTCTTGATCAGCGATCACTTCGGCATCACCGAGGTGAGCCAGTACTTCTTCATGGCGTTCTTGCAATGCTTCCAGTTTAGCGACAATAGAAGGCTTCATTCGTAATATCAGACCTTATTTAGAATAGGGTTATGGATCCAGCCCAAGGCCGTCCCGCAGGAGATTCAGGCGTTCTAAATCGCCGTCACTGGCAGCCTTTTGGAGTGATTTAGTTGGTGTATGGATCAGACGATTCGTCAATTGGTGAGTTAACTGGTTGATGACCTGTTCTGCATCAGCACCCTGCTGTATGGACATTAATGCTTTTGCAGTCATCTCAGCCCTGATTTTTTCTGCCTGTTCCCGATATTCGCGAATTGTATTAACTGCGCCCTGCGAACGCAACCAATCCATAAAATGAGTGCTCTCTTGTTGTACAATTCCTTCAGCAATCACAGCCGCTGCTTTACGTTGCGCAAGATTCTGCTGAATAATGGCCTGTAAATCATCAACACTGTACAAATAGGCGTCACTCAATTTCTCAACATCCGGCTCGATATCTCGGGGAACAGCAATATCAATCAGCAGCATGGGTTGATTACGGCGTAATTTTAGTGCCCGTTCGACCATGCCTTTACCAATAATCGGTAAAGGGCTGGCTGTAGAACTGATGACGATATCTGCTTCTGCCAGTCGGGTATCAATTTCCGACAGGGATATCACTTCCGCATTCACCTCATTCGCCAGCGTATACGCCCGCTCTTTTGTGCGGTTGGCAATCATAAGATGGTTAACCCGGTGCTCTTTAAGATGACGGGCGACAAGCTCAATCGTTTCCCCGGCTCCCACCAGCAGAATATTTAACTGAGAAAGCGACTCAAAGATCTGCCGGGCGAGCGTACAGGCAGCAAAAGCGACAGAAACCGCATTCGCCCCAATTTCTGTTTCAGTTCTGACCCGTTTGGCAACAGAAAATGATTTCTGGAACAGACGCTCTAATTCCCCTGACAAGGATTGGTAGCTCTGCGATTCAGAAAAGGCTTTTTTCACCTGACCTAAAATTTGAGGTTCACCAAGCACCAGTGAATCCAATCCGCTGGCAACCCTCATTAAGTGGCTGACAGCATCACTCCCCAGATGCCAGTAAAGGCTCGTGTTGAGTTCATCGTGGCTTAACTGGTGATATTCGCATAACCAATTGATGAGTTGCTCTTTCAGGTTGTCCTGCTGTTCGACACTGAGATACAGTTCGGTGCGGTTACAGGTTGACAGCACAACCCCGCCCCTCACCAGCGGCTGCTGGAGCAGGTTATCAAGTGCCAGCCCTATCGTATCGGGAGAAAAGGCTACCCGTTCACGCAAAGAAACAGGCGCTGTTTTGTGATTTATACCGAGTGCTAATAAAGTCATCTTAACTGCGTTGAGTTATCTGGCATGGGCTCATAACAATATTAATAATCATTCTCATAAACCTACACCTTTCGTAAGGACTCTCATTGGTTGAGCATTCTACTTGATGCAACAGTTCAATAAAAGTCAATCAAACAGTTCGACTATAATTATTCGGGAAATTTTAACGAAACTTCGCTAAATTACCTCCTTGATTATAGACTTTGATTGCACATTACTCGCTATCACACCATTGGGCTACCCTATGAAAATACCATCATTTTTTCGTTTACTCCCTCTCTCCGCTGTTTTGCTGACGGCCTGTACCGTTACACAGGCACCAGACGGAACAGGGTCAATGAGTTCCCCGCAATGGAATGATCGCAAAACACAATTACAAAATTTGACTCATTATCAAACCCGGGGCTCTTTCGCTTATCTGGCAAATGAAAAGAAAGTGTATGCCCGTTTTTTCTGGCAACAATATGCGGCCAATAACTACAAACTACTTCTGCTCAATCCCTTAGGGACAACTGAGCTTGAATTATCTGTTCAGCCAAATATCACCCAGATTACTGACAGTGAAGGGAAAAAATATATCAGTAATAATCCGGAAGAACTGATTTATAAGCTGACCAATATGAATATTCCTTTGGATAATCTGAAAAGCTGGATTATCGGCCTGCCCGGAAATGCCCAAAATTTTGAGCTGGATAAAAACTATCTGCTTAAATCGGTAAGCGATAAAGAAAATGGTGAAATCTGGCAGGTAAATTATCAGGGATACGATACGTCAATGACTCCTGCCTTACCAAACCGGCTGGAACTGACCCAAGGTAAAAACCGTATTAAACTGAAAATGGATAACTGGACTACCCAATAATGACTTTAACCTGGCCTTCTCCGGCAAAATTAAATTTATTTTTATATATCACCGGACGCCGTTCTGATGGCTATCATGAACTACAAACACTGTTTCAGCTTCTGGATTATGGTGATGAAATAACAATTACTCCCCGTCAGGATAATCAGATCCGCCTGCTGACACCCGTTAAAGGCGTGCCAAATGACGATAATCTGATCGTCCGGGCTGCGCGGTTATTACAAGAGCACGCTGAAAAGCAGTCAATCAGCACCCAATACCGGGGCGCAGATATCCACATTCATAAACGTTTGCCCATGGGTGGCGGACTGGGTGGTGGTTCTTCCAATGCAGCCACGGTACTGATTGCCCTGAACTATCACTGGCAGACAAACCTGTCGGATGATGAACTGGCACAACTTGGTGTCACTCTCGGCGCAGACGTCCCTGTCTTCGTTAAAGGGCACGCAGCTTTTGCCGAAGGTATCGGTGAAAAATTGCAACCAGCTTCACCTGAAGAGAAATGGTTTCTGGTTGCTCACCCCGGAATTGAGATCCCGACCCCAAAAATATTCACAGATCCTGAATTAAAAAGAAATTCTCCGATCCGCACTTTACCCGCATTATTACAGGCACCATTCAAAAATGATTGTGAGCCAATCGCAAGAAAACGTTTCCGTGAGGTTGAACAGCTTCTTTCATGGCTGTTAGAATACACCCCGTCACGCCTGACCGGGACAGGTGCATGTGTTTTCGGCGAGTTCGAATCAGAAGCATCAGCCCGTAAGGTGTTAAATCAAGCCCCAGAGTGGATGCAGGGCTTTGTTGCGCGTGGCGTTAATATTTCACCATTGCATACATTTCGCTGCAAACAAACAGCTCTGGGATAAACATGTTATTGAACCAATGGATCGTTGTTTTGCTTTAATGAGTAGCGGTTTGATTGGTCAACAATATCTCTCTGGACGCAAGCCTGAGGTTTTTCTCGTGCCCGATATGAAGCTTTTTGCTGGTAATGCCACCCCTGAACTAGCACAACGTGTTGCCAACCGTCTGTACACAAGCCTGGGAGACGCTGCTGTCGGTCGTTTCAGCGACGGTGAAGTCAGTGTTCAAATCAATGAAAATGTACGCGGTGGCGATGTATTCATCATCCAGTCCACTTGTGCACCAACCAATGATAACCTGATGGAATTGGTCGTTATGGTCGATGCGCTGCGTCGCGCTTCTGCCGGACGTATTACTGCGGTAATTCCTTACTTTGGTTATGCCCGTCAGGATCGTCGTGTTCGTTCAGCGCGTGTGCCTATCACTGCCAAAGTCGTTGCGGACTTTTTGTCCAGCGTTGGTGTAGACCGTGTTCTCACGGTTGACCTGCACGCCGAGCAGATCCAAGGCTTCTTTGATGTTCCGGTTGATAATGTATTTGGTAGCCCAATCCTTCTGGAAGATATGCTCCAGAAAGGGCTGGAAAACCCGATTGTTGTTTCTCCAGATATTGGTGGTGTTGTTCGCGCCCGTGCTATTGCTAAGCTGCTGAATGATACTGACATGGCTATTATTGATAAACGCCGCCCACGTGCAAACGTTTCTCAAGTTATGCATATCATTGGTGATGTTGCAGGCCGTGACTGCATTCTGGTTGATGACATGATCGACACAGGTGGCACGCTGTGTAAAGCCGCTGAAGCACTGAAAGAGCGCGGAGCGAAGCGGGTGTTTGCTTATGCAACTCACCCAATCTTCTCTGGTAATGCTGTAGAAAACATCAAGAACTCAGTGATAGATGAATTTATTGTCTGTGACACAATTCCTCTGTCTGATGAGGTCAAGGCGTTGAACAAAGTTCGTACTCTGACACTGTCTGGCATGCTTGCTGAAGCAATCCGCCGTATCAGCAATGAAGAGTCAATCTCTGCCATGTTTGAACACTAAGATATAAGCCAGTGCAGATTTTGAGCACAAACTTATACAAGTGATTAAATAAATCATCGCTGAAAAAACCCGTTGGTGCGCCTGTACCAGCGGGTTTTTCTGTTTATTTAACAATCAAATGAAATAATTAGATATTGGTTTAGTTAATCAAGGTAATATTCACAATATAAAAATAATCATCCATATCAACAAGTTAATCTGATTTATGATTAATATCTCCGGAAAACTTGCCATCGACATATCCGAACAGAAAAACAGCTAGTACATCAGTGCATAACAAATCATCTGGTACGTCCAGTTCTCTATAAACGTAACAATACTGGTGCGCCCGTGTGGTTGCTGCTAACCTGTCGCCGTTTTGAAAACTGACGATAAAAATACCTTAAAAAAACAACAATTATGTTAGTAAATATTTTTCATCAAAAAAGTTAAAATTATCTGATGAGATAAATTTCAGGCTCATTTGGACTACTCAGACAGGAAACACCATTCAATCCAGAAAAGTTGTTCCCCATAGATTATTGATCTGACCAGCCAGATATCAATCAGACATATTCAACCTATCAGCACCTTCAAACTTATGAAGAGGCGTCGCTTAGGCTTTGCCATTAAAAAAGCCGATGTTGCTGATAAATAAAAACTATTTAAGTAAGGATAATGCTAATGAAAAAGGCATTTTTATTCACACCAGCACTGTTAGCACTTTCAATCAGCACCATTTCTCATGCCCATGCTTATGACAATCTTTATGTTTTTGGCGATAGTTTGAGTGATACCGGAAATACTAAAGGTGTAGAACGTTTCACAACGGATGGTAAAACTAGCCAGCTTTATAATGAATATCTTGCTAAAAAACTTGCAAATATCGAATTAAAACCTTCCAGTGAAAAAGGTGGCACTGGCACTAACTATTCACAAGCAGGATCGACAGCTCTTAAAGAATATAGTGAGCGTGGTCTTGGGACTAAGGAACAGGTAAACCAGTACTTGGCGCAGCATAATCAACAGGCTGACTCTAATGGGATCTATATCCATTGGGTAGGTGGGAATGATCTTGCTGCGGCTCTAAAAGCTGGTGCGAAGTTAAAAGCTATTAACGAAGGAATTTTTCCTCGCCCTAAAGATCCTAAAGAAATGCCTAAAAGTCCCGACATAATCGTCAAAGATAGTGCAAATGCTGCTGCGAGACAAATTAACCAATTGGTGAATGCTGGTGCTGGATTGATTATTGCACCAACTGTGCCTGACGTTGGTACGACGCCTGAATTACTAGAAAATGTCCTCACAGGAGCGTTTAATAAGGTAGGTATTACAGACCAAGCAAAAATAGACGAAAAGTTGCGAAAGATTCATGATGGAATTAATTTATTCTCCACACCTAGTGATTCAATACGTAATGAAATTCTCAAAGGTGCTTTGAAAAAAATTGCAGAAGAGGCACATCCAATTGCAAAAAATGCAACTGAAGCAGAAAAAGAAGCTGCTGAAAAAGCTGTTAAAAAAACATATAAAGCTCTTCTTGCAGGCTATGATGAAGCTAGCAAAGGTGCCACTAAACTCACAAATGATTATAACAATCAGGTAGAAGACATAATCAACCAGAGCAACGGTAATATCCTGCGTGCTGATATTAATGGCCTGCTACATGAAGTAATCGCTAATCCTTACAGTTATGGTATTCAAAATACATTAGGCTATGCTTGCCCTCAGGGACAGTCATCTAGTGTATGTATCTCCAACAAAGACAAAGATAAAAATCCTGAATTCAATAACGAAATGGAATTTTTATTCTCCGATAGCTTCCACCCGTCACCGCTAGCACACAAAATTATGGGCCAATACATAGAATCCATCTATATTGCCCCATCACAGGTTATGACCCTGAATCAGGTCAACCGTGCTCCGGTTAAAGGTACCCGTGCTTCCCTTGATGGTCATCTGCAACAACTGCGCAGCGGTGGTAATGAACAGGGGAAAACGGGTGTATTCGGTGGCTATAGTGGCGGCCGTAATACCACCTTTACATTAGGTGGCGATTATCAGTTAACAGAGCGTTTGTTACTGGGTGCCCTGTACTCGAACGATAATACTGAGCGTTCCCCAACCTCTAACTTCTCCTATCAAAGTGATGCACATGTTGCCACTGCCTATGGCTTGTGGAATGTATTTAACAAAGCGTGGTTAAGTGGTGATCTCCACTATGCGGACATCAATTACGATAGCTTAACCCGTAGCATCAAACTGGGTCAGGCAACTCGCAGAGAAGTAGGCTCAACTACCGGTAGACAATGGGGTGCACGCCTTACTGCAAACTGGGATATTCCAGTCACCAACATCGTAACCACCAGCCCGATTGTGCAGTTCAGCTGGGATAAAGGTGATGTTAAAGGCTATCGCGAATCTGGTCATCAAAGTTCGTCTATGCACTTCAGTGACCAGAGTTACACCTCTAAAATCTCTACTTTGGGCTGGCGTGTAGATACTCAACTGGGTCGTTTCAACCCATATGCGTCTGTTCAGTTTAACCACCAGTTCGGCGATACTCAGTCTAAAATGCGCAGTGCCATTAACTCCACCCAAACATCATTTGTTGTGGATAGCGTCAAACAGAGCAAAGACTGGCGTCAATATACGGTAGGTGCGAACGCCAATCTTTTCGGTAACGTACGCGGTTTTGCATCCGTCACCCGTAATGAAGGCAGTGTACAAGATGCTAACTATGATTTCAGCTTAGGTATCAACGCCAGCTTCTGATTTTGTAAGTAATAAAGCCGATATAAGTCGATTAGTTTTAATCAGCTGATTAATTAAAAATGCAGGGCACAATATTGCCGCCCTGCATTTTTTCATCCCCTTCAAACCCCTTCCTCAGCCTAAATCCGCATAAAACTTAACACTGAAATAATATCAATATACTGGGTCAACTATTTCAGACACACTGGTCAGATATCACATTATCTACAAATAATTCAATGTGATATGGATTATTTTTTACGTTTGAACATACTCTAATTTAGTCAATTGTTATCAGATGGTTAACAATTTGATCAAAATCACAAAATATTTAACCTGTCAGCACCCCAAAACTTCCGAAAAGGCGTTGCTCAGACTTCGTCATTAAAAAAATTGGGGAACTGATAAATAACAAAAACTATTTATGGAGAATGCCAGTGAAAAAGGCTTTTTTATTTGCACCTGCCCTATTAGCGCTTTCAGTCAGCACCATTGCTAATGCTCAGTCTTATAATATTCTTTGTACGAATGGAAATAGTTTAAGCGATAGTGGAAATAATGGAGTCTACACCTCTGACCAAAAAGAAGTGTATAGCCAATATGTTTCTCGGGTATCACTTAACCAAGACCACTTTAGTTCAAAACATGGTGGCACCAATCTTGCAGTAGGTGGTGCAACAGCTATCAGTAAGTTGAATCCTAAAAATCCTGATAATACAACAGATAACCAGCTCAAAGACGTTCTGAGAAATAATAATTGCGTAGATCCTAATGCTATCTTTATACACTGGATAGGTGGGAACGATATTGCTCAAACGTTACAAAATACTTTAGGCGATCCCAATAAAGCATATAGTGAACTTATAGAGAGTGCAGAAGCAGCTGCAGGGCAGATTAACCAACTGGTGGATGCAGGAGTTGGGTTGATCATTGCACCAACCATTCCTGATGTTGGTATGGCTCCTAGAGTGTTAGACGAAGTTTTAACAATGGGATTGGAAAAAGAGTTAAAAAATAAAGGAATATCAGAGGACAAAATTAAAGTTATTATAAAAGGAACTTTAGGTAAAGTTCACTCAGATATTAATGATGCTGATCTCCCTAATGGTGAAGCACGTCATCTGGCTCTCCAAAAAGTCTTTGATTCTCTGGCTCAAAAAGCCAGTAAAGACTTTAATTTAGACGCTGAAAAAGTAAAAAAAAATCTGACTGAGGGATATTCCAAAGCCAGTATGCTCGCAACAAAGTACACTAAAGATTATAACAAGATAGTGGATGATAAAATCAGCGCAAATAACGGCAATATTCTACGTGCCGATATCTACGGTCTATTGCATGAAGTTATCGATAATCCATTTAGTTATGGTTTTAATAATAATCTTGGTTATTCCTGTGCCGTAGGTAAAAGCTCCCGTTACTGCAAGTCTGAAGATGCTGACTTTGATAAACGCAAAGAGTTTATATTCTCTGACAATTTCCACCCATCACCTCTGGCACACAAAATTATGGGCCAATATATAGTATCCACCCTTATCGCCCCATCACAGGTTATGACCCTGAATCAAGTCAACCGTACTCCGGTTAAAGGCACCCGTGCTTCCCTTGACGGTCATCTGCAACAGCTACGCCATACCGGCAATGAACAGGGAAAATTTGGTGTCTTCGGTAGCTATACCGATAACCGTCATGATTCCTTTACGTTAGGCAGCGATTACCAACTGGCGGAAAACTTTTTACTGGGCGCTCTGTACTCCAACAACAAATTTGATCGTTCCTCTGTTTCTAACTTTACTTACGAAGGCAATGGACATGTGGCAACCGGTTATGCACTGTGGAACCTCTTTGATAACGCATGGCTGAGTGGTGATATTCACTATGCCCGTATCAATTACGATAGCCTGACCCGTAATATCCAGCTTGGTCAGGCAAACCGAAAAGAAACAGGCTCAACCACCGGTAAAGAATGGGGTGCCCGCCTTACCGCTAACTGGGATATTCCTGTCACTGATATTGTCACCACTAGTCCGATTGTGCAGTTCAGCTGGGATAAAGGTGATGTTAAAGGTTATCGCGAATCCGGCAATAATAGTTCTGCCATGCGTTTCAGTGACCAAAATTACACCTCTAAAGTCGGGACACTGGGCTGGCGTGTAGATACCCAGCTGGGTCGCTTTAACCCATATGCGTCTATTCAGTTTAATCACCAGTTCGGTGATACCCAGTACAAACTGCGCAGTGCGATGAATAAGTCCGACAAACTATCGTTTGTTACGGATAGTAGCAAGCAGGGCAAGGACTGGCGTCAATATACTATAGGTGCGAATGCCAATCTGTTCGGTAATATCCATGGTTTTGCTTCCGTTACCCGTAATGAAGGCAGCTCACAGGATCCAAACTACAATTTCAGTCTGGGTGTTAGCTCCCGCTTCTGATTTGATGTCGTAAAAAATAAAGCGCAAGGGGAAGAATCTCTCCCTTGCGCTTTTCTTTTTCCATCACATTTTCTCTTTCTATATACATACATCCGCATCACGTTGATTTTTCGTATAAGTAACCAGAAGTAATATCGTATTGAAATTATCAGGGAATATAAGGAGTCAACTCTTAATCCAACAATATCGGGAGGATAAGAGCTGAGAGGAAAGCAATGGTTACGTTCTCTGGAGAACTCCAATGAAAAAAATACTTTTCGGAATATCAACTACAACACTACTTTTATCCAGTTTCATTACAAATTCCTATGCTTATGACACTACCTATGTCTTCGGCGATAGTCTGAGTGACGGCGGAAATAACGGGCGTTATACAACCGACGGAGCAAATAGTGAACTGTATGATGAATATGTGAGCCGCCACATTACCGGTAAAGACTTAACTCCTTCCAATAAAAACGGAACTAACTACGCTGAAGGAGGTGCAACTGCATTGCCGATGCCAAAGCACCACGATACAACAGAAAATCAGCTGGAGCGTTATCTTAAACAACATGGAGGAAAAGCCGATCCAAATGGTATCTATATTCATTGGGTCGGTGGTAATGACATTACTGCTGCTTTACTAGCTTATAATATTATTTTGGATGATTCTAAAAAATCAAATGAAATTGTTAATGCCAGTGCAAATGCTACATCAAACCAAATCAACACTCTGGTGAAAGCCGGAGCCGGGCTAATCATCGTACCAACCGTTCCTGATGTGGGAACAACGCCCAAAATTATGGAAGCACTAATTGAAAAGGAATTAGTCACCATGGGCAAAACTCCGGAGCAGATTAAAGAAATATTAGAAAAGATCCGTCAGGAGGTTAATAAACACGATATTCCCAGCGGTGAAGCCCGTGAAATGGCGATTGATAAACTCCTCGAAGAATTGGCCAAAAAGTCTGGAATAGATGTAAGTTTACTGAAGTATGCTTATAACAAATACCGCCAAAAAGCCTCCGAGTTCACTGATAGTTATAACCAACAAGTAGATGATAAAATCAGTCAAAGTCATGGCAATATCCTGCGTGCTGATATTAATGCCCTACTACACGAAGTCATGGAAAATCCCTATGCTTACGGTATTCAGAATACATTAGGTTACCCATGCCCTCAGGGAAAATTTGCTAATGAGTGTTCTTCACAAGATAAAAATTTTGATAAAGACAAAAAATTCTTATTCTCTGATGGCTTCCACCCAACCCCATATGTTCATCATGTCGCCGGTCAATACATTACCTCAATCTATACTGCACCATTCCTTGTGGCATCACTAACTAGTGTTAATCAACTCCCGGTCAAAGGTGTTCGTTCATTCCTTGATGGCCACTTACAGCAGCTCCGCGATGCCGGTAATACACCGGGAAAAATCGGCGTATTTGGCGGTTATACACATAGCGGTAATGATACCTTTACGTTGGGTAGTGACTACCAGCTAACAGATAATCTATTACTGGGAGCGCTCTATTCTCACTACGAGGATGAACGAACTTTAGCTTCCAGCTACACTTATGAAGGACTGGGACATACTGTCATCGCTTACGGACTGTGGAATCTCTATGACAACGCGTGGCTGAGTGGTGATCTCCATTATTCGCATATAAATTACGATAGCCTGATCCGTAATATTGAGCTTGGTGAAGCTACCCGTAGAGAAATTGGTTCAACATTGGGTAAACAATGGGGTGTCCGCATTACTGCCAACTGGAATATTCCTGTTAATGAAGTCATCACTACCAGCCCGATTGTGCAGTTTATCTGGGATAAAGGTGATGTTAACGGTTATCGTGAACACGAAAATAACAGTACATCCATGCATTTTTCTGGTCAGAGATATACATCTGAAATTGGTACACTGGGCTGGCGTGTAGACACTCAGTTCGGTCGCTTTAATCCTTATGCTGCTATTCAGTTTAATCGCCAGTTCGGGGATCTCAGCACTAAAATACGCAGTGCTATTAATGCCACCAAAACTTCCTTTGTAGTGGAAAGTAGTAAACGGAGCAAAAACTGGCGGCAATACACTCTTGGGATGAATATGGGACTGGTCAATAACCTACATAGTTTTATTGCTGTAACCCGCAATGAAGGTAGCGGTGAGGAGCCTGACTATAATGTCAGTCTGGGAATTAATGCAACATTCTAAGATTTATTACCTTTCAAGTTGCAGCGTTATCAGCTGCAACTTGAAATACGTGAATAATTCAGCTAACAAAATATTCGTTTTATATTGTGTGCAATGCTAATAATAGAGTTATATCAAAATATAAATATATCTTAATAAAATTACGAATGCTTATGTTGTTTTTTGCGACGATAGCGCTCATCATAATTTTTCAACCACCAATACTTATCCGTAATATGCTCCCGTCCTCCAAGACTAGCGCCACCCAACCAAATAAGTGCACCGACAAATAACCCTACGAGTGCAACTCCCGCAAAAAATTCAGATTCCTTAATACTAAATATATGACTGAGCAAGACATAGGCTAGACTAATAAGCATCCCCGCCATACCTAATCCCATAAAAATATTGCCCAGAATAAACGCTTTTTTACGTCCCATAACCAACCTCCAATACTTTTTGTGAACGTAATTTGTTTACAAACGAACTCAAAAGCACGAAAGCGGATGCCTCCTATTTATTATAGCCATAGTATTAAAAAGGTTATTGCGCCAGTGATCACAAACTGTACAAATTTTAACTTATTTTTAATACTGACATCCTATTATCTAATATCATAATCAATTTTGTACTCAAGCTCTGAGGCAGGTAAACTAGGCCTCTTTTTTTAATACATTAATGCCAATAAGCGAATTCAAACTGTGAGTAACATAAAATTAATCGTTGGTCTGGCAAACCCCGGGGCTGAATATGCTCAGACCCGTCATAATGCAGGAGCATGGTTTGTCGATTTATTAGCACAGCGCCATAACCAGTCCTTAAAAGAAGAAAGTAAATTTTTCGGTTATACCGCTCGCATTAATATGAACGGGCAAGATGTCCGCCTACTGGTGCCAACGACATTCATGAACCTCAGTGGTAAGTCTGTTCTTGCCCTGGCCGGGTTTTACCGTATCCAGCCGGATGAAATTCTGGTTGCACATGATGAGCTTGATCTCCCGCCGGGTGTGGCAAAAATGAAACTGGGCGGCAGTAATGGCGGGCATAACGGACTAAAAGATATCCAGAACAAATTTGGTAATAATCCTAATTTCCATCGTCTGAGAATTGGTATCGGCCATCCGGGCGATAAAAACAAAGTTGTGGGATTTGTCCTTGGCAAACCGCCTGTCAGTGAACAAAAGCTAATTGATGATGCTATTGCAGAAGCATTAAGCTGTACTGATATTCTTATGAAAGATGGCATGAACAAAGCCATTAACCGCCTGCACGCATTTAAAGCCAGTGCCTGACGGGAGTACATGGCACGTGATGCTATTGCGTGTATAATGGCGCCAATTTTATATAACTCACCAGCAGGCTATGCTCTGGGGCTTTTCCGGCCAGACAAAGAGCATCTTCATTGTTGGTGTATAAGTAATCAAAGGTGATAAATTTATGGGATTCAAATGCGGTATCGTTGGCCTGCCTAACGTCGGGAAATCTACATTATTCAATGCGCTGACCAAAGCAGGTATCGAAGCAGCAAACTTCCCTTTCTGCACTATCGAGCCAAATACCGGTGTTGTTCCGATGCCGGATCCACGCCTCGACAAGCTGGCTGAAATTGTTAAACCACAGCGCATTCTGCCAACCACAATGGAATTTGTGGATATTGCCGGTCTGGTAAAAGGCGCGTCAAAAGGCGAAGGTCTGGGTAACCAGTTCCTGACCAACATTCGTGAAACTGAAGCGATTGGTCACGTTGTACGTTGCTTCGACAATGACAATATCATTCACGTTTCCGGTCAGGTTGATCCGGCGGCTGATATTGACGTTATCAATACTGAACTGGCCCTGTCAGATCTGGAAACCTGTGAGCGTGCTATCCAGCGCGTCCAGAAAAAAGCCAAAGGTGGCGATAAAGACGCTAAAACTGAATTAGCCGCGCTGGAGAAATGTCTCCCGCACCTTGAGCAGGCAGGCATGTTGCGTGCTTTAGATCTGAGTGCGGAAGAGAAAGCCGCTATTCGTTACCTGAGCTTCCTGACTCTGAAACCAACAATGTACATTGCTAACGTCAATGAAGATGGTTTTGAAAATAACCCACATCTTGACACCGTGCGTGCTATTGCTGCGAAAGAAGGCTCTGTAGTTGTTCCTGTTTGCGCAGCAATTGAAGCGGATATCGCAGAACTGGAAGATGAAGACCGTGAAGAATTCATGGCTGAAATGGGGCTGGAAGAACCGGGCCTGAACCGTGTTATTCGCGCCGGGTACGAACTGCTGAATCTGCAAACCTATTTCACCGCGGGTGTGAAAGAAGTCCGCGCATGGACAATTCCGGTTGGCGCAACCGCACCACAAGCAGCGGGTAAAATCCATACTGATTTTGAAAAAGGATTTATCCGTGCCCAGACTATCTCATTTGAAGATTTCATCACCTATAAAGGTGAACAAGGTGCAAAAGAAGCGGGTAAAATGCGTGCAGAAGGAAAAGAGTATATCGTTAAAGATGGCGATGTCATGAATTTCCTGTTTAACGTGTAACTATTCCCTTCCCCCCTTCCAGTTCAGTGGAACAACTCGTAACTGACGAGTTTTAATATAAAGGCGGCGTTGATATCATAGACAGATTCAGCGCCGCACTAAAAAATATTACCAAAACCCTCTTTTTACTACTGGCTAAATATTTAACCCTCATATACATTTTGTCTTGCAAGTTATTTTTTTCTTCGCCGCTTAGCATTTTATAAAAATACCCTGAATAATGAAGTCACATTTACCAAAGGTGGAATTATTGCAATGAAATTCCAGCCTGATATGAATAACGAAACATTGGTCAATGGTGACTCAGTACTTATCCCGATCCCGTATTCCGCCGCAACTAATATCCGCTGGAACGGTCAAGGGATGGACAAGAGCCTTGCTTCAAGTACTTCTGCCCATCAACAAATCGAAGAATTGCAAAAATAACTTAGTGAATTAAATATATGTAGTTTTAGTAGCGAGAATTGGAGCCCTGACTGGAAATATACAGATGCTTATCAATTACGCAAATTAAAAACAGCATACTTAGGTTTAGTTGATAGGATTGGTAATATATTTAACTAATACTCTGGCAACACGATTAATTTATTCCGGAAGGGACTCTTTTCTTCCGGCTTTCCCCTTATCTATCTTATAGTCAATAGTTCCCGCATTAAGCCCCGGAAACCTCATTAATGGTTTAAGTAACATTCAGGTTAACTATATTACAGTAAGATAGTATCAAATCCGCCAATCCACTGACATTACCTGATAAATGGCAGCTTTCAGTTACATTCAGGAACATTTCAATCAAATAAAACATGAAGATTAACCATAAATGACTGCTATGAATAAGTTATTTAGGCAAGAAGCCTTAGATAATAAAAAATCCAGATGGACGGGTAAGGCCATATTAATAGCAAAAGTTCCTGCATGGGTTATTTGTGTTGCTTCAATCGTTTTTCTGACTATTTTATTTCTTTTTATTACTTTTGGGAATTATGCAAGACGTATTAATGTTTATGGCGAAGTCATCACTAATCCTCATCCAATAAATATTTTAGCTTCTCAACAAGGCTTTATCTTAAAATCATTTGTTAAAGTCGGTGATAGCGTAAAAAAAGGCCAGAAAATTTATCAGGTTGATATCAGCCAAGTGACAGAATCCGGAAAAACCAGCACCAACGCGCAAAACTCCCTCAAAAACCAGCTAACGCAAATAAACAAGATCATTGAAAATATTGAACATAATAAAAGTGTTACTTTAGCCAGTCTTGAAGAACAAAAAAATCAGTATGAGCTATCGCATGAGAAGGACAGGATCATTGTAGAAAATGCACGTCAGGGAGTTGAATTTGCAAAAGAAAATATGAAGAACTATAAAATTTATCAGCAACGGGGGCTTATTACAAAAGATCAGTTTAATAGCTACGGTTACTCTTATTACCAGCAACAAAATATGTATCAAAACCTCTATAGCCAATACATCAGCGATTCATTAAAAATCACCAGCCTGAATAGTGACATCATGCTGAAAAAAGCCGATTTTGATAAACAGATTTCACAATATAAAATTCAGCAGGATGATTTAGAACAAAAATTAACTGAAATGAATGTCAGCGGATCGATATTTGTTACTTCTCCTATTGATGGGCGGATTGAATCCCTGAATTTTACCGATGGTCAAATGGTTGTCACAAATGATAATTTAGTTCAGGTAAGCCCAGATAATGTAAAGCCAACTTATTATTTAATTTTGTGGGTTCCTAATAGCAGCTTACCTTATATCAAAAAAGGCGATGGTATTAATATACGCTACGATGCTTTCCCATTTGAAAAGTTTGGCCAATTTTCAGGGGACATCAATAACATTTCTTATATTCCAGCCACTGCTCAAGAAATGTCTCATTACAGAAGCTCACCAGTAAATGTCCCCGGAGATAAAACCGAATCATATTATAAAGTTCTGGTTAGCCTGAAGAAAGAACAGTTCAATTATAACGGAAGAAAATTATATTTATCCAACGGAATGAAAGCTCAATCGACCTTTTTCCTTGAAAAAAGACCGCTTTATCAGTGGATGTTCTCACCATTCTATGACATGAAAAAAACATTAACAGGCCCTCAAAAATGAATAAAACCTCTTTTGAAACTATCACCGAAAGATTAAATCTAGGATTCAGAAGAAGAGTTCCTAAAATTTTGCAAACCGAAGCGGCCGAATGTGGATTAGCCAGTTTAGCAATGGTATTTCATTATCATGGGCTACAAATTGATTTATCCAGTCTACGCAGCCAATTCGGGATTTCCACCCGCGGCGTAACGCTGACGACACTGATCAATATTGCCACTACCCTTAAGTTCAAAACCAGAGCTGTAGCACTGGATCTTGATGAGCTTCAAGCATTAAAAACACCTTGTATTTTACATTGGGACATGAATCATTTTGTCGTTCTGGTTAATGTAAGAAAAAACAAAATCACTATCCATGATCCTGCATTCGGGCAACGTGTGATGACTTTTGCGGAAGTATCCAAACACTTTACTGGCATTGCATTAGAAGTATGGCCAGGTAGTGAATTTGTTCCGATAAAAAAACAAAATAAATTACGCATTATCTCCCTGCTGACTAATATTCAGGGAATTAAATCGACACTGAGTAAAATATTTTTCTTATCTCTGGTTATCGAAGCAATTAATATACTCTTACCAGTCGGAACTCAATTAATAATGGACCATGTCATCATCGCTCAGGATCATAGCCTTCTGAAGATTATTTGTTGTGGTTTACTCTTTTTCATTTTATTTAGAGTCAGTGTATCCACATTGCGTAGCTGGACATCCATTACTATGGAAGCATTTGTGGATGTACAATGGAAATCCGGTGTATTTGATCATTTAATGAAATTACCTTTAGCCTACTTTGAAAAACGTAAATTAGGTGATATTCAGTCCCGCTTTGGCTCACTCAGTGTAATACGGACAACTTTCACTCAAAATGTTATTAACAGCATTATTGATACTATTATGCTGGTTAGTGTTTTCATTATGATGCTGCTTTATGGTAACTGGCTAGTTTGGGTTGTATTAGGGTTTACTATCATTTATATCATAATAAGATTTATAACCTACCAATATTTCAGACAACTCTCTGAAGAACAGATAGTTAAAGATGCCAGAGCCAATTCTCATTTTATGGAAACATTATATAGCATTAATACATTAAAGGCACTTGGTCTATGTGATAGCCGGGCAAAATCCTGGTTAAATCTGAATATTGATACGCTTAATGCAAATACCAGACTTAACAAGATAGGCTCCATTTTTAATATTGTTAAGGCTTTTATTTCCACGAGTGAGCAAATTATCATTTTGTGGTTAGGAGCATCATTAGTTATAGATAATCATATGACACTTGGAATGTTTGTCGCGTTTAATTCATATCGTGGGCAATTTGCTGACAGAGCCAGTAATTTAATTGATATGGCAATGAAATTACGCATGTTAAACTTACATAATGAAAGGATTGCCGATATTGTACTTACTGACACAGAAAAAGAAACGCCAGATAGGGATCTCGGTTTTTCAGGAAAATCGGTTAATTTAACCATCCATGATTTACATTATCAATATGACAGTTTATCAAAGCCGATTATTTCTGGTTTTAATCTCCATATTAATGCGGGAGAAAGTATCGCCATTGTTGGCCCGTCCGGGGCCGGGAAAACGACATTAATGAAGCTCATGAGCGGTTTATTAGAGCCAAATAAGGGGACAATTCTAATGAATGGGCTTGATATTAATGTTATTGGTTTAAATAACTACCGAAAATGTATTGCCTGTGTTTTACAGGATGATAAATTGCTTTCCGGTTCTATCGCAGAAAATATATCCGGGTTTACCCACTCACCAGATGTACACTTCATTCAGGAATGCGCTAAACGTGCAAATATTCATGATGATATTTTATTGATGCCAATGGGATATGAAACACTGATTGGTGAGTTAGGTAATGGATTATCAGGTGGTCAAATACAACGGCTATTGATTGCAAGAGCGCTGTATCGTCGCCCAAGCATCCTATTTATGGATGAGGCAACCAGCCATCTGGATTTAGATAATGAGTCATATATTAATGAGTCAGTATCTTCATTAAAAATTACCCGAATTATCATTGCGCACAGGCCTTCAACTATTCAATCAGCAGAGCGTGTTATTTCTATCTCTGGCTCTGGGGCTCCCTAATAACCCCATCTGGCAGAATTGATAATATCTCAGAGTAATCTCTGGTGAGAAAAGGTTTTTTTACTCTATAGAGAATAATTTGTGGTCTATAAAAAACCACCCACTCTAATAAAATAGAATGGGTGACTCTTGCCATATGAATAATTAATTAAACATTATCAATAACTGAGTCTGCGAATGCTTCCCCTTTTTTCATAGTTCCCTTAATATGCTCTCCCTTCTCTTTAGAGACAATACCCGCCTCTTCCAAGCCGTCTACTATGCTTTCACCTACTTTTTCAAACACACCCAAAAGCCCTTTAGCGAACTCTTTCCAGCCAGCACCAGCGACTTGCTCCATTTCTTTTTGATTTAACTCTTTCATATATTACCTCATTATAATTAGGATACTTACTTCAACGATTAAAATATTATTAGCCTTAAAAACCACAATGTAGAATTAATATTCTTATTCATAGTTTCATCTCTGCTACGTCATTACCATATATCACTCAACATTAACTTTTATTAAACCGCTTTGCTATTAATACATCAATTATCACACTCTTAATCATAGTAAATAGACTCCATGCTTTACTCATAAAAATATATAATTAAAAATAATAACCATTATATTGTTAAAGTTAACATTGAATTTGTTATTTATTTCCAATGATTATCTAATCATAAACTTTAATTGTAACTTATTACATCGCGAGTTTATTGTGATCTTCATCCATTAAAACATTAGAAATTTTAATTTAAATCAAAAATATAAACAGAGTATATACTTAATGAATTTCATAAAGCAGCACAATAATAAAAAAACCACTCCACCTCTCAGAAGATCTTGGTTTATTTGAATAACATAAAAACCAGTCCCTCTAATCAAATAGAGAGGCTGGTTCAGGTATAAAATGCTCTCGAATTTAAAAATAAAACCTATTATCTTTTATAGCAAAAATACAACGTAGAAATCACAGGATATGAAAAATGACTTCTTCTAAAACATCTTATTTTCCTTTTATTCCTTATGTATGATTACCTAACACCATTTATTACTATCTCGTACCTTACCAGTTACATTATGCAATTAACACTCTAGAGAATTACTATTTCCTTGTTCAAAATAAAAATAAATCATCAACTATTGATTTTTATTAACCAAACTAGAATCACTCTCAATATTCCATCAATCATTCTCACCTACGTTTTCCTGATAAATTCGATTCATATTATTCATGATGCTATTGTGTAACTAAGCGTGACTATTTAGCCATGTTCTTATTAATCATTCTGACTAACAAGATCCAACAGCCTCCACCATTATAATAACTTCTATCTATTAAGGAAAAAGACCACCTATAATAATTAAGGAAAAACCCGTTATATGTGAACTGTGAAATTTATCACGGTTTAACTTTATTCATATTTTCATTCATAAATCTTCCTTGAATTTTCACCAGAAAAAAATAACCATTACGGGTCTCATTGGCTGGTGTATATTTTTTATATTACCTATAACCTCCTATAATGGTTTAGTTTATGACTCTAATTGTTTATCTTTATCGCCAATCTTGGATATTGCTGCTTCTATCAACAATATTTGCATTGATCAGTGGATTTTCCGGGGCGTCAGTAGTCGGTATGATTAGCCAGGGAATTACAGGAACGGTTAATCTGACTTCATTTATCTGGAACTTTTTTGGTCTCTGTATTCTTTTTTTTGTTACGAAAACACTATCAGAAATTATGTTGTCACATTTGACTCAGGCAACCATTTATTCCCTGCGTCTAAGCCTGAGTAATAAAATATTACGGGCACCTTTTAAAAAATTGAACCGCTTTGGGAAACATGGGTTGCTGGCCGTTCTGACTAAAGATGTTGATGTGTTTATCCACTCTTTTATGTTAGCTCCGACTGTTTTTGGTAATATCACACTTATCATTGCCTGTTTCGGTTATTTAGCCTGGATTTCATGGCAGCTATTTATCATTTTGGCTATTGTCTGTCTGGTAACCGCTTCTCTCTTCTATTTTTTGGAAAAACGTCCTATACGCCTGATGGAAGAAATGCGTGAGCAGGTAGATAAAATCTACCTCAACTTTCAGCAACTGATCGATGGCAGCAAAGAACTGAAACTTAATAGACAAAAAGGTAATGCGTTTATTGATAAAGTTATTTCCCCTGCTGCACTAAAATTTAAAGAGATCTGTATCAAGGCAAACAATAACTATGCTTGGGTACTGAATGCCGGTTCTGTGATCTTCTATATTGTTATCGGCCTGATGATTTTTGTCATTCCTATCTGGCTGCCTCAGGAACCGGCAACTTTAATGACAGTAACTCTGATTGTTCTGTTTTTGTCTGGCCCTATCAGTGAGGTTATCGGTGCAATTCCTGAATTAAGGCAGGCGGAAGTTTCATTACAAAAAATGAAGCGACTGGATAGCGAGCTGGAAGAATCTTTGTATGTACAGCAGGCTAACACCCCGGACCCATTTTTAACCGAAAAACCATTATCTCTTGAGTTAAAAGATATTATTCACCACTACACTACTGACAAAGAAGATCGGGAATTTAAGCTAGGGCCTATGAGCATGACTATTTCTCAGGGTGAAATAGTTTTTATTGTCGGAGGTAACGGGAGTGGAAAGACAACACTTGCCATGCTATTAGTCGGTTTGTTCGAACAAGAATCCGGCTCTATCATACTTAATGGCACCAAAATGGATGAAACGAATAATGAACATTATCGCCAGTATTTTTCGGCCGTTTTCTCCAATTATCATCTATTCGATCAACTATTAAATACCGGTACGAATGTTACTGAAAAAGCAACTCACTATATTGAAGCCTTGAACATGGGTCACAAAGTCAAAGTAATTGACGGGCAATTTTCAACGACTGATCTTTCCGCTGGTCAGAGAAAACGATTAGCTTTAGTTGCTGCTTATTTAGAAGACCGCCCTATCTATCTATTTGACGAATGGGCTGCGGATCAAGACCCTGTATTTAAAAGAATCTTCTATACTGAATTATTGCCGGAGCTAAAATCCCGTGGCAAGACTGTTATTGTTATTAGCCATGATGATGCATATTTTGATATTGCAGAACGTGTGATTAAATTGGAAGATGGACATATTAAGGAGATAAAAACCAGTAGTCATCATCCTAGCTAAAAATGATCCAGATCAATAAAATATTTATAATAAATATATCCTCGCCCATTTTAAGAGCCTCATTAAAACAGGCTCTTTTTTTTTAAACTATGTATTATTATTTGAAATACTCTTTAATATTAAAAGTTAATAGCAGCAATACGAAAGACAACGGGGCTCTAATAAAATTAGATATACAATAACGTTGCTGTCACTCTGTAAAATAAGTTTATTTAATATATAATCCATTACCTTAAATTCAATAATAAAGACAAGAAATAGTTTATATAAAGATGAAATTAATTTATAACTTTCCTAGAAAACTCCACTCATATTATCGTTGTTATTTTTTTTATTGTGTAATACTTTCGCCACATTAATTTTCTTATTAGAAAATATATCTCTCTGAAATTTATTTAGCCAATGTCTTTGGCTTTAATTCTGTTCCATTTTTTTGTTTTATCAGTTCTGAAAATTTTGTTTTTCCATATGCCCATAAAAGGGGAGCTATAAAATGAATCATCCTGAAACATTGAAACCATTTGCTTTATCTGAAGCACAAAGCAGTCGTTGGTTTCAATATCAAATTAACCCGGCCCAGAGGGGGCAGAATAATAGTGCATTTTGTGCCAGAGTCAGAGGATTAACTGCTGAGAAATTAGAAGAAGCACTTAATCATCTGATAAAACGCCACCCTATGTTACGGGCTAGTTTTGGTCAATATGGCGGTAAACTGGGATATCAAATAGCAGAAAATGCAATTGTTACAATCAAAAAACATGATGCCCGGGATCTGGATGCAGAAACGCTTCAACAGCTAGTCCACAATGACTGCTGGTATCCCTTCGATCTCGAAAATCCGCTGCGTATTTATGTTAGTTGGTATCAATGCCATGATCAGGAATGTGTCATGGTATTAACCTTTGACCATATTGCCGTTGATGGCTGGTCCTATTGGATATTATTGGAAGAACTCGGCATGCTTTTAACCGGACAGGAATTACCTCCTGCCGCAGAACGGAGTTATCAGGATTATGTTACCTGGCAACAGCAGTGGCTTAATAGTAACAATGCAAAAAAACAACAGAAATTCTGGATTGATAATCTAAGTGGTGAGTTAACCGAATTACAATTACCCGTCAGCAGTAAATCAAGCGTCAGTGCCCCCTCTTTTGTAGCAGATAAAATTACGGTTGCTCGTAAACTCCCCGATACACTGGCCGCAAAATTAATTGCTCTGACACCAAAATATCATAATAGCCTGTTTGCCATTTTTCTGGCTGCCTATCAACTCCTGCTACATCGCTATACAGGTCAGGATGATATTCTGGTCGGCTCTATCATGCCCGGTCGTAGCCGCTCTATCTGGGGCAAAGTCGTCGGTGAATTTATCAATCCGGTTGCCTTACGCGCCCAGATCAAGGGTGAGATGACAGTACAGGAACACATCTTACAGGCCGCTAAAAGCATTCGTCAGGCAATTGAGCATCAAAAATACCCGTTTGCGAAAATACTGGAGCACATTAAGTTACAGCGCAATGCGGATACCCATCCAGTTTTCCAGACAACCATGACTTTCCAGCAACCCAGATATGTCAGTAACCTGACATCGTTATGGATGGATCAGAGTGGTACCACCACAGTGGGCTGGGGAGGCGCAGAACTCCGCTCTTTCCCATATCCTTATTATGCTGAAATGCCTGTTCCATTAATGATCAATCTCATTGAAATCGATCAACAGATTAATTGCGGTTTTCATTACGATACCAAGCTGTTCGATTCTGAGTTTATCACTCAGCTAATGGACAATTTTTTCACTTTATTAGCAGCCATAGCAGATGATGACCAGCAGGTTATTAGCCATTTACCATTAATGGACAAGCACCAGCTTCAGCAGGTACTCGGTGATTTTAATGCAACTAACGTCTCCTACCCGAAAGATGCTCTGATCCACCAGCTATTCGAGCAACAGGCTGACCATACACCAGAAGCGATGGCGCTGGTTTATGGCGACAGTCAGCTGACTTACGATGAATTAAATCGCCGGGCCAACCAGCTGGCTCATTACCTGATTGGGTTAGGGGTGCAACCCGATGACCGGATTGCTATTTGTGTAGAGCGCAGCCCGGAAATGATAGTCGGATTGCTGGGTATTCTCAAAGCCGGAGCCGCATATGTTCCGCTCGATCCGGCCTATCCGGCTGAACGGCTGGCCTATATGCTGGAAGATGCCGCTCCCGTCGCGCTGCTCACTCAATCTTCCCTGACTGACCGACTGGAAAATACCCCGACAATCGTGCTGCTGGATGACAGCAATTTATCAGCCTTTAACCAGATGCCGGATACGAATCCCGATCACCGTACAATTGGGCTGAATTCTCACTATCTTGCGTATGTGATCTACACCTCCGGTTCCACCGGAAAACCCAAAGGGGTCATGGTAGAACACCACAACGTCATCAACCTGCACATCGGGTTACAGTTGATGCTCGATCTCGCTCCGTCAAGTCGCGTAGCGCTGAATGCCAGCATTGTGTTTGATGCCTCGTTGCAAAGCTGGTCGCAATTGCTTGCCGGCCATACGCTGGTCATCATTCCGAACGCTATCCGTACCGATGGGCCACAGCTCTGGCGTTATTTCGAACATCATAAAGTAGATATGTTTGACTGCACTCCCGTGCAGCTGCACGGGTTGTTAAACGCAGGTTTAGGCACCAGTACCGGTTATCAGCCCAGACTGGCATTAATCGGCGGGGAAGCCATTCACCCTGCCGTATGGTCGCGTTTACAGCAGATAAAAACGACCCGTTTTATCAATGCCTATGGGCCAACAGAATGTACGGTTCAAGCCACCTTCTGTCCGGTGGATAGCTCCCTGCCACTTCCCAGTATCGGCAAACCGGTGGCTAATACCCAAATCTATATTCTTGACCCTAATGGCCAGCCCACTCCTCTGGGAGTCACAGGTGAAATTTATATCGGTGGTTCCGGCGTGTCCCGCGGTTACCTGAATCGCCCCGAACTGACAGCAGAGCGCTTTATCGCTGATCCTTTTGTCACTGCCCCAAACGCTCGTCTGTATAAAACCGGCGATCTGGGACGCTGGCTGTCAGATGGTAATATCGAATATCTGGGTCGTAACGATTTTCAGGTCAAGATCCGGGGATTCCGCATTGAACTGGGTGAAATTGAAGCCCGTCTGGCTCAGTGCGCAGGAGTTCAGCAAGTCGTCGTCATTGCCCGTGAATATGATACGGCAGATACGCGGCTGGTTGCTTATATCGTTCCTGACTCAGACATCACACCAGGCATCTCCGAACTGCGGGAGCAATTGAGTAGTAGCCTGCCCGAACACATGGTTCCCAGCGCCTTTGTCATGCTGGAGGCTTTCCCGCTGACAGTGAGCGGAAAACTGGATCGCCATGCTCTGCCTGCTCCGGACTATTCATCAGTCAGCTCTCAGGAATATGCAGCACCGCAAGGGGAAACCGAAGAACAACTGGCAGATATCTGGCGGACGATACTGAAAATAGACCGGGTCGGTCGTCATGACAACTTCTTTGAACTCGGCGGGCACTCGCTTCTGGTGCTGCAACTTCAGTCCAAGGTTAATGAAATCTTTGAGGTTGATCTTTCCATTCAACAACTGTTTGCACATCCCTCAATCAGTCAGCTTGAAGAGTGCATTATCAACGCTCAATTAATGCAATTTGACGCAGGATCCCTACAGGGTCTTTATGAATCGATGGAATAAATCTGGCTCTCGAATGGTACTTAACAATGAATAATAATGAATTAATTTCTTTACCATTAGCTGAACGGAAAAGGCTACTTGAGTTAGCCAAAGCCGCCAAGCTCTCCCGTCAATACACGCAAAAAACTGAGATCCTCCCTCAGCCTCGCAAGGGTGATATTCCCTTGTCCTGGACACAGCAACGACTCTGGTTTCTGACCCAGTTAGATTCATCTGCTCAAACGGCATATCACATGCCTGTGGGATTACATCTACAGGGTCAGCTTAATCAGAGCGCACTACAGGCTGCGCTGGACAGGATTGTCGCCCGTCACGAGATCCTGCGGACAACGTTTATCTCCACTAACGGAACCGCCCGGCAGGTTATCGGGCATCCCGACAGTGGGTTTGCTTTGACGTCTGAGGATATCCGCCATTTACCAGAGCCAGAACAACAGGCAGCCGTCGAAAAGCGTGCTCATGACGAAGCTGTCAGACCTTTCGATTTTATCTGTGGGCCATTACTCAGAGGTCATTTATTGCATTTGGCTGAAGATGAATATGTTCTGTTATTAACACAACATCACATCATCTCGGATGGCTGGTCTGTCAGATTATTAATTCAGGAACTTTCCACGCTTTATCAGGCTTTTAGTCAGGAACAACCGGATCCATTGCCTGAATTATCTCTCCAGTATGCTGATTACGTACTCTGGCAGCAGCAATGGTTACAGGGCGAACGGCTCGAAACACAGTTAAATTACTGGCGGGAGCAGTTACAGGATGCGCCTGAATTACTCGAATTACCCACTGACAAACCCCGTCCGATACAACAGAGTTATAAAGGTAATCGTGTTGAGCTGGCATTTCCTGCTGAACTGAGTGCCGGTTTGAAAAATCTCAGCCAGCGTCATGGAACGACTCTATTTATGACCCTGATGGCAGGCTGGGCGGTATTACTTTCCCGTTTCAGCGGGCAGGACGATCTGGTCATAGGAACACCCATTGTCAATCGCCAGCAACCTGAGCTGGAATCATTAATCGGTTTCTTTGCCAATACGCTGGCATTGCGTATTCAGTTAAGTGATAACCTAAGTGTCAGTGAGTTGCTGACACAGGTGAAAAAGCGCGCACTGGGCGCTTATGCACATCAGGATTTACCCTTCGAACAACTTGTTGAAGCGCTGCGACCTACCCGCAGTTTGAGCCACAGTCCTATTTTTCAGGTCATGCTGACTCTTGATAACCAATCAGAACAAAAGCAGTTTGAGTTAGCAGGATTAAAATTGAGCGAACTTCCTCTGGTCAGAGAAAGTGCTTACTTTGATTTGACTCTCACACTCTATGATACAGAAAACGGATTAGTCGGTGATTTAGAATATGCCCGGGATCTGTTTGAACACGCTACCATTGAACGGATGGTGGACCATCTGCAAACCCTGCTGGCGGCTATGGTGGCGGATGAGACACAACAAGTCGCCGATTTAGCGCTGCTCACACCACAGCAACGCACACAGCTCCTGACCGAATTCAGCACCACAGAAGTCGCCTATCCGCAGGATCTGTTACTGCAACAACTCTTCGAACAACAGGTATCACGCTCACCGGAGTCCGTCGCGCTGGTCAGTGACGGGCAGCAGCTCAGTTACACCGAACTGAACCGGCGAGCCAACCAACTGGCCCATGCCCTGATTGCCGCTGGTGTCAAACCGGATGATCGAGTGGCGATTTGCGTTGACCGCAGCCCGGATATGATCATTGGCCTGTTCGGTATTCTGAAAGCCGGCGCCGGTTACGTGCCGTTAGATCCGGACTACCCGACAGAACGACTGACTTATATTCTGTCTGATTGTGCCCCGCAATTATTGCTGACCCAGCAACACTTAGCCGATCGTCTGACGACCGATATTCCTGTTTGGGTGATGGACGAAACCGATTACCTGAACACAATGGCACAGCAGCCGACTCATAATCCTGACGCTCACTCGCTGAACCTGTTACCACACCATCTGGCTTATATTATTTACACTTCTGGCTCCACCGGACAGCCGAAAGGGGTGATGATTGAACACCGTCAGGTCGTCAATTTTGTTCATGTTCAACGTGAAATAAATGAACTGACTCCAACGGATCGGGTGCTGCAATTCACATCGGTATCCTTTGATACAACAGTATCTGATATTTTCGCCACACTGGCGACCGGCGCAACGCTGGTACTGCGTCCCGCTCATCTGCGTATTCCTGACAAGGCATTCGGTCAGTTCCTGCGGGATCAGGCCATCACCGTGTCCGATTTACCCACCGCATTCTGGCACTTATGGGTACAGGAAATGGCGGCCGGTCGCTGCGGTTTCAGCCCTTCTTTACGGCTGGTGATTGTTGGCGGAGAAAAAGCCGAATTACGCCATTTCAATACCTGGCAATCTTTGCCTGAAACACAGGCCTGCCGCTGGATAAACTCTTACGGCCCGACCGAAACCACCGTAATCGCCACCGTATGGAAACCGGAAAATCGGGCACTCTGCCTGAACCAGAACGTGCCGATTGGTTACCCGCTGACCAATACCCGCCTCTATATTCTCGATACTCAGGGACAACCTGTTCCTATCGGCGTGGCCGGCGAGATTCATATCGGAGGATTAAGCGTTGCCCGTGGCTACCTCAACCGCCCAGACCTGACCGCGGAGCGCTTTATTACTGATCCGTTCAGTACGCAATCGAATGCCCGTATGTATAAAACCGGTGACCTCGGCCGCTGGTTGCCGGACGGTGCGATTGAATATCTGGAGCGCAATGATTTTCAGGTCAAGATCCGCGGATTCCGCATTGAACTGGGGGAAATTGAAACCCGGCTGGCCCAGTGTGACGGAGTCAAGGATGCGGTTGTGGTGGCTCGCGAAGAGGAAAATGGTAATAAACGTCTGGTCGCTTATCTGGTGCCACAGCCGGGAGTTACGCTTGATTTGCTTCAGTTGCGCGAACAGTTAAGCAGCCGCCTGATGGAGTATATGCTGCCCGGCGCTTATGTCATTCTGGAGGCCTTCCCCGTCAACCCGAATGGTAAACTGGATCGCAAAGCCCTGCCTGCGCCGGACAGTTCTGCTATCGTCCAGCGTGAATATGCTGAACCGCAGGGAGAAATGGAGCAAACACTGGCTGATATCTGGCAGACACTACTTGGTCTGGAGCAGGTTGGTCGTCATGATAATTTCTTTGAGCTGGGAGGGCATTCGTTATTAACCGTGCAGGTTGCAGCCCGTTTACGCGAAAAACTGAACATTGAAGTCACCTTGCAGGATCTCTTCACCTACCCCACACTGGCGGATTTAGCCCAGTCTCTGGGGAATGCCACCCAATCCACTCAGTCGGTTATTCTGCCCGCGGATCGCCAGCAACCTTTACCTCTTTCCTGGGCCCAGCAGCGTTTATGGTTCCTCGCGCAACTGGACAGCGCTGCGCAGGCAGCCTACCACATTGCCGGCGGGCTAGAATTGCGGGGCCAGCTAAATCAGGCCGCGTTACAGGCCGCGCTGGACAGGATTGTGGCCCGACATGAAATTCTGCGTACCACGATTACCGTTATTGACGGAGAAACCCGTCAGATTATTGGCAACCCTGACAGCGGATTTTCCCTGATATCGCAGGATCTCAGTCCGTTATCCCCGGCGGAGCAGCAAATCGCCCTGAAAGCGGCAGAGCAAGCCGAAGCTGACCAGCGTTTTGACTTTACACAAGGGCCGTTAGTCCGCGCCCAACTGCTGAAAATCAGTGATGAATACCATATTCTGCTGGTGACTCAGCACCATATTGTTTCTGACGGCTGGTCACTGAATGTGCTGATCAAAGAGTTTTCGACGCTTTATCAGGCTTTCTGCCAGCAACTGCCCGATCCGCTTCCCCGCCTGCCCATTCAGTATGCGGATTATGCCGTGTGGCAACAGCAATGGTTACAGGGCGACAAATTAGCACAGCAGGTGAATTACTGGTGTCAGACTCTACAGGATGCGCCGGTATTACTGGAACTGCCAACAGATCATCCCCGCCCTCTGGAGCAGAGCTACCGCGGAGATCTGGTCGTTTTCACCCTGCCAAGTGAGTTAAATGCCGGCTTACTCGCCCTGAGCCAGCGACACGGTACTACCCTGTTTATGACCCTGCTGGCAGGCTGGGCGATTTTATTGTCCCGACTGAGTGGTCAGCAGGATATCGTAATCGGTACCCCCGTTGCCAACCGCCAATACCGTGAACTGGAGCCGCTGATTGGCTTCTTTGTTAATACGCTGGCGTTACGGGTCAGACTGGAAGACAACCCGACGGTCAGCACGCTGTTAGCGCAGGTTAAAGCTCATGCGCTGGCCGCCTATGCCCATCAGGATTTACCTTTTGAACAATTGGTGGAAGCGTTACAACCGCCGCGTAGCCTGAGTCATAGCCCGGTCTTTCAGGTGATGATGGGGCTGGATAATACTTCCGGTTCATCAGGATTCGATTTGCCAGACCTGACTATCAACCACCTGCCCTTAGACAGAAAAACAACTCAGTTTGATGTGTCCCTGTCCTTCAGTGAAAGCGAAAACGAGTTAGTGGGGGAACTGGAATATGCCAGCGATCTGTTTGAACACGCTACCATCGAACGGATGGCGGAACACCTGCAAACCCTGCTGGCGGCTATGGTGGCGGATGAAACACAACAAATTGCGGATTTAGCTCTGCTTACGCCACAGCAACGCACACAGCTCCTGACTGAATTCAGCACCACAGAAGTCGCTTACCCGCAGGATCTGTTACTGCAACAACTTTTCGAACAACAGGTGTTACGCTCACCGGAGTCCGTTGCACTGGTCAGTGACGGGCAGCAACTTAGTTACACGGAACTGAACCGGCGAGCCAACCAGCTGGCCCATGCCCTGATTGCCGCTGGTGTCAAACCGGATGACAGGGTCGCCATTTGCGTTGACCGCAGCCCGGATATGATCATTGGCCTGTTCGGTATTCTGAAAGCCGGCGCCGGTTACGTACCGTTAGATCCGGACTACCCGACAGAACGGCTGGCGTATATTCTGTCTGATTGTGCTCCGCAGTTATTGCTGACTCAGCAACATCTGACAAATCGTCTGACAACCGATATCCCTGTTTGGGTGATGGACGATATAAGTTACCAGAACACTTCGGCACAGCAGCCGGCTCATAATCCTGACGCTCACTCGCTGGGTCTGTTACCACACCATCTGGCTTATATTATTTACACTTCCGGCTCCACCGGACAGCCGAAAGGAGTGATGATTGAACACCGTCAGGTCGTGAATTTTGTCCATGTCCAGTGTGCAGCCAATGAGCTGACCCCGGCAGATCGGGTACTGCAATTTACTTCCGTTTGCTTTGATACGACAGTCGCCGATATTTTCGCTACGCTGGCGACCGGCGCAACGCTGGTACTGCGTCCCGCTCATCTGCGTATTCCTGACAAGGCATTCGGTCAGTTCCTGCGGGATCAGGCTATTACTGTTTCCGATTTGCCGACTGCATTCTGGCATTTATGGGTACAGGAAATGGCGGCCGGTCGCTGCGGTTTCAGCCCTTCTTTACGGCTGGTGCTGGTCGGCGGAGAAAAAGCCGAATTACGTCATTTCAATACCTGGCAGTCTTTGCCTGAAACACAGGCTTGCCGCTGGATAAACTCCTATGGTCCGACCGAAACCACCGTTAATGCCACAATGTGGAAATCGGATAACCATGAATTCTGCCTCACCAACGCCGTGCCTATTGGCTACCCGCTGACCAATACCCGCCTCTATATTCTCGATACTCAGGGGCAGCCTGTTCCTATCGGCGTAGCCGGCGAGATTCATATCGGAGGATTAAGTGTCGCCCGTGGCTACCTCAATCGCCCTGATTTGACCGCAGAGCGTTTTATTACCGATCCGTTCAGTCCTCAACCGAATGCCCGTATGTACAAAACCGGTGACCTTGGCCGCTGGCTGCCGGACGGTACAATTGAATATCTGGAGCGCAATGATTTTCAGGTCAAGATCCGGGGATTCCGCATTGAACTGGGGGAAATCGAAGCCCGGCTGGCTCAGTGTGACGGAGTCAAGGATGCAGTGGTAGTCGCGCGTGAAGAGGAAAACGGCAATAAACGTCTGGTAGCTTATCTGGTGCCACAGCCGGAAGTTACGCTTGATTTACTTCAGTTACGCGAACAGTTAAGCAGCCGTTTGGTGGAATATATGCTACCCGGCGCTTATGTCATTCTGGAGGCCTTCCCCGTCAACCCGAATGGCAAACTGGATCGCAAAGCCCTGCCTGCGCCGGACAGTTCAGCCATTGTCCAGCGTGAATATGCTGAACCACAGGGAGAAATGGAGCAGACACTGGCCGATATTTGGCAGAGTTTATTGGGAGTAGAACATATCGGACGCCATGACCACTTCTTTGAGCTGGGCGGGCACTCCTTGTTAACCGTACAGGTCGCAGCCCGTTTACGGGAAAAACTGAACATTGAAGTGACCTTGCAGGATCTCTTCAACCACCCCACACTGGCAGATTTAGCCCAGTCTCTGGGGAATGCTATTCAATCCACTCAGTCGGTTATTCTGCCCGCAGACCGCCAGAAACCTTTGCCCCTTTCCTGGGCCCAACAGCGTTTATGGTTCCTCGCCCAGTTGGACAGCGCTGCGCAGGCAGCCTACCACATTGACGGCGGACTAGAATTGCGGGGCCAGCTAAATCAGGCCGCGTTACAGGCCGCGCTGGACAGGATTGTGGCCCGGCATGAAATTCTGCGTACCACGATTGCCGTTATTGACGGAGAAACCCGTCAGATTATTGGCAACCCCAGCAGGGGCTTTTCCCTGATATCGCAGGATCTCAGCCCGTTATCCCCGGCTGAGCAGCAAATCGCCCTTAAAGCGGCAGAGCAGGCCGAAGCTGACCAGCCTTTTGACTTTACACAGGGGCCGTTAGTGCGTGCCCAATTGCTGAAAATCAGCGATGAACACCATATTCTGCTGGTGACTCAGCACCATATTGTTTCTGACGGCTGGTCACTGAATGTGCTGATCAAAGAGTTTTCGGCGCTTTATCACGCCTTCTGTCAGCAACAGCCTGATCCGCTCCCCCGTCTGCCCATTCAGTATGCGGATTATGCTGTGTGGCAACGGCAATGGTTACAGGGCGACAAATTAGCACAACAGGTGAATTACTGGTGTCAGACCTTACAGGATGCGCCGGTATTACTGGAACTGCCAACAGATCACCCCCGTCCTCTGGAGCAGAGCTACCGCGGAGATCAGGTTATTTTCACTCTGCCGCATGAATTAAAGGCAGGCTTACTCACCCTGAGCCAGCGGCACGGTACTACCCTGTTTATGACCCTGCTGGCAGGCTGGGCGATTTTACTGTCCCGACTGAGCGGTCAGCAGGATATCGTAATCGGTACCCCTGTCGCCAACCGCCAATACCATGAACTGGAGCCGCTGATTGGCTTCTTCGTTAATACGCTGGCGTTACGGGTCAGACTGGAAGACAACCCAACGGTCGGTACCCTGTTAGCGCAGGTCAAAGCCCATGCGCTGGCCGCCTATGCTCATCAGGATTTACCTTTTGAACAGTTGGTGGAAGCATTACAACCGCCGCGCAGCCTGAGTCATAGCCCGGTCTTTCAGGTCATGATGGCGCTGGATAATACTTCCGGTTCATCAGAATTCAATTTACCAGACCTGACCATCAACGAGCTGCTCTTAACCAAAAAAACAACTCAGTTTGATGTGTCACTGTCCTTCAGTGAAAGCGAAAACGGGTTAGTGGGGGAACTGGAATATGCCAGCGATCTGTTTGAGCACGCTACCATTGAACGGATGGCGGAACACCTGCAAACCCTGCTGGCGGCAATGGTAGCGGATGAAACACAACAAGTCGCGGATTTAGCCCTGCTTACGCCACAGCAACGTACACAGCTCCTGACCGAATTCAGCACCACAGAAGTTGCTTATCCGCAGGATCTGTTACTGCAACAACTTTTCGAACAACAAGTGTTACGCTCACCGGAGTCTGTTGCGCTGGTCAGTGACGGGCAACAGCTCAGTTACACCGAACTGAACCGGCGAGCCAACCAGCTGGCCCATGCTCTGATTGCCGCCGGCGTCAAACCGGATGATCGAGTGGCGATTTGCGTTGACCGCAGCCCGGATATGATTATCGGCCTGTTCGGCATCCTGAAAGCCGGCGCCGGTTACGTGCCGTTAGATCCGGACTATCCCACTGAGCGGCTGGCTTATATTTTGTCCGATTGTGCCCCGCAGTTATTGCTGACCCAGCAACATTTAGCCGATCGCCTGACGACCAATATCCCTGTTTGGATGATGGACGAAACCGATTATCTGAACACCGCGGCACAGCAGCCGGCTCATAATCCTGACGCTCACTCACTGGGCCTGTTACCACACCATCTGGCTTATATTATTTACACTTCCGGCTCCACCGGACAGCCGAAAGGGGTGATGATTGAACATCGTCAGGTCGTCAATTTTGTTCATGTCCAACGTGAAATAAATGAACTGACTCCAACGGATCGGGTGCTGCAATTTACGTCTGTATCCTTTGATACGACGGTATCTGATATTTTTGCCACACTGGCGACCGGTGCAACGCTGGTACTGCGCCCGGCACATCTGCGTATTCCCGACAAGACATTCGGTCAGTTCCTGCGGGATCAGGCCATCACCGTGTCCGATTTACCCACCGCATTCTGGCATTTATGGGTACAGGAAATGGCGGCTGGTCGCTGCGGTTTCAGCCCTTCTTTACGGCTGGTGATTGTCGGCGGAGAAAAAGCCGAATTACGCCACTTCAATACCTGGCAGTCTTTGCCTGAAACACAGGCCTGCCGCTGGATAAACTCTTACGGCCCGACCGAAACCACCGTGATTGCCACCGTATGGAAACCGGAAAACCGGGCACTCTGCCTGAACCAGAACGTGCCGATTGGTTACCCGCTGACCAATACCCGACTCTATATTCTCGATACTCAGGGGCAGCCTGTTCCTATCGGCGTGGCCGGCGAGATTCATATCGGAGGCTTAAGCGTCGCCCGTGGCTACCTCAATCGCCCAGATCTGACCGCGGAGCGCTTTATTGCCGATCCGTTCAGTCCGCAAGCCGATGCCCGTATGTATAAAACCGGTGATCTTGGCCGCTGGCTGCCGGATGGCACGATTGAATATCTGGAGCGCAATGATTTTCAGGTCAAGATCCGCGGATTCCGCATTGAACTGGGAGAAATTGAGGCACAATTGGCTCAGTGTGAGGGAGTCAAAGATGCGGTTGTGGTAGCACGTGAAGAGGAAAACGGGAATAAACGTCTGGTCGCCTATGTGATCCCACAACCAGGAATAACACTGGATATTATTCAACTGCGTGAACAACTGAGCAGCCGCCTGATGGAGTATATGTTGCCCGGAGCTTACGTCATTCTTGATGCCTTCCCCGTGAACCCGAATGGCAAACTGGATCGCAAAGCCCTGCCTGCGCCGGATAGTTCAGCCCTTATCAGCCGTGAATATCAGGCTCCTCAGGGGGAAGCAGAACAACAGCTGGCAGCTATCTGGCAGACACTGCTTGGTCTGGATCAGGTTGGCCGTCATGATAATTTCTTTGAGCTGGGCGGGCACTCCCTGCTGGTTGTCAATTTGATTGAAGAACTTCGCCAGCGTGACCTTACACTAGAAGTCAGTACGGTCTTTTCTTCTCCGACACTGATGGCAATGGCATCACGCATAACGGATACAACAATCAGTGACAATGTCACTTTCACGGTTCCGCCTAATCTGATTACTGATGACAGCCATTCCATCACACCGGACATGCTGCCGCTGATCACGCTGACCCAGAATAATATTGACCAGATTGTTGCCAACGTTCCCGATGGTGTTTCGAATATTCAGGATATCTATCCATTAGGGCCGTTACAGGAAGGTATTTTGTTCCACCACTTGCTGGAAACTAAAGGCGATATTTATCTGGATAATCTGCTGATGACTTTCGACAGCCGGACACGTCTGGATACATTCCTGCTGGCACTGCAACAGGTTATTAATCGTCACGATATTCTGCGCAGCGCATTTCAGTGGGACAATCTGCCGGAGCCGGTACAGGTGGTTTATCGTCATGCTCCTCTGCCCGTTACCGAACTGGAGCTATGCGCCGGTACGGATACAGCACAGCAATTACGTGATGCGACCGATCCGCGCCAGATACGCATGGATATCACCAATGCTCCATTACTATCCGCCAGCATTGCCAAAGATCCGCATACCGAAAACTGGCATCTGGCATTGCTTTACCATCATCTGGTTTGTGACCATCTGTCACTGGAAATGATCTTCAATGAAGTGCAGATATTACAGCTCGGGCAAAATGAGCCTCTGCCGCCTTCTCTGCCTTACCGTAACTTTATCGCTCAGATCCGGGCCGTTCCGGTTGAGAAACATCAGGACTATTTCCACCAGCTTCTGGGCGATGTGGATGAACCGACTCTGCCGTTTAACTTACTTGATGTGCAGGGGAACCATGACGAGCACCATAAGATAGAGGAAGCCGGTCTGGAGCTGGATGATAAGTTATCGCGCCAAATACGCGACTGTGCCCGCCAGCAGGGTGTCAGTGCTGCCGTTCTGTTCCATGTCGCATGGGCACAGGTTCTTGCACAATGCAGCGGACGGGAAGATGTTGTTTTCGGCACCGTGCTATTAGGCCGATCACTAAAAGGTGCAGATACTTCTCAGGTTCTTGGTATGTTCATCAATACCCTGCCCGTGCGCATAATGTTGCAGGAACGTACTGCACAACAGGTGGTACAGGAAACTTATCAGCAGCTCAGCACATTGCTTGAGCATGAACAGACGCCGTTAGCAATCGCCCAGCGTTGCAGTGGTATTCAGGCGCCTCAGCCCCTTTTCAGCAGCCTGCTTAATTTCCGTCATAGTCAGCATAACGATCAACAGGCTGATTCAGCCGTATGGCAAGGTATTCAGACCTCCGGTAGTGAGGAGCGCAGTAATTACCCACTGTCATTGGATGTCGATGATTTTGGTAACAGCTTTGCCCTGACTGCGCAATGCAACCGCCAGATTAATCCGGCCCGCATTAACGCTTATATGGATACCGCACTGAAAGCGTTGGTGATGGCCTTACAGGAAATGCCGGAACAGGATATCCACTCCCTCAATATCCTGCCACCAGCAGAACTCACTCAGCTACTGGAAGACTTCAACAGCGACAAAGTTGACTGCCCACAGGATATGTTACTCCAGCAACTGTTTGAACAGCAGGCAGCCCTCACGCCGGACGCCGTAGCGCTGATCCACGCTGCAAATAATGGAGAGTCTAAACTCACCTATAGTGAACTGAATCAGAAAGCCAACCAGCTGGCCCATGCCCTGATTGCTGCCGGCGTCAAACCGGATGATCGGGTGGCTATTTGTGTCGAACGTGGTCTGGATATGGTGATAGGTTTATACGGTATTTTAAAATCCGGTGCGGGATATGTACCGCTGGATACTGATTACCCTACCGAACGACTGAACTATATTTTGTCAGATTGTGCACCGAAGTTATTACTGACGCAGCAGCACTTACATAGCCGCTTATCGACTGATACGCCTGTATGGATGCTGGATGATAACAGCCATATCGAGTGTATAGCCCGGCAGCCAATCCATAACCCTGATCCGCAACAACTGGGACTGGCAGCGCATCATCTGGCTTATATCATCTATACCTCCGGTTCCACCGGGCAGCCGAAAGGGGTGATGATTGAGCATCACAACGTGGTTAATTTTGTTCATGTTCAACGTCAGACCAATGAACTGACGCCGTCTGACCGTGTACTTCAGTTCACTTCGGTAGCGTTCGATACCACTGTATCAGATATTTTTGCCACACTGGCCGCAGGTGCAACCTTAATTATGCGCCCGTCAGAACTGCGTGTTCCCGACAGCGCTTTTGCTCAATTCCTGCAACAACAGCAAATCACAGTGACTGACTTGCCTACCGCTTTCTGGCACTTATGGGTACAGGAAATGGCCGCAGGACGTTGTGGCTTCAGCCCTTCTCTGCGTCTGGTGATTGTCGGCGGAGAAAAAGCGGAACTGCGTCACCTGATGACCTGGCAGACACTACCGGAAACCCGTTCATGCCGCTGGATTAACTCTTACGGCCCGACTGAGACGACGGTGATTGCCACCGTTCTGAAAGTGGACAGTCATCCTGCCTATAGCGCAGAAACACTACCAATTGGTTATCCTCTCGCCAACAGCCGTATCTACATACTTGATACGCGCGGAAAACCTGTACCTATCGGTGTTTCCGGTGAAATTCACATTGCTGGTGCCGGTGTAGCGCGGGGTTATCTGAACCAGCCTGAACTGACTGATGAGCGTTTTATTCCGGATACGTTCAGTGAACAACCGAATGCCAGAATGTACAAAACCGGGGATTTGGGTCGCTGGTTACCGGATGGAACAATTGAATACCTCGGACGGAATGATTTTCAGGTCAAGATCCGCGGGTTCCGCATTGAGCTGGGAGAAATAGAAACTCAGCTGGCAGCCTGTGAAGGGGTCAAAGATGCTATTGCCATGGTGCGTGAAGACGAAACCGGTGATAAACGTCTGGTGGCTTATTTAGTTCCACAGCCTGATGCGCAGCTGGATATCGCTGAGTTACGTGAACAGCTCAGCACTCATCTGCTGGATTATATGATCCCCAGCGCCTTTGTCGTAATGGAAGCCTTCCCGCTGAATCCGAACGGCAAGCTGGATCGCAAATCCCTGCCGGTTCCTGACCGCTCTGCAACCGCTACGCGGGCGTATGAAGCACCAGAGGGGGAAACAGAACAGCAGCTGGCTGCTATCTGGCAAACCTTACTGGGGCTGGAGCAAGTCGGTCGTCATGATGATTTCTTTGAGCTGGGAGGAAACTCATTATCAATCATGCAATTATCGGCAAGACTACAAGAAGAGTTCCATCTGGAAATTTCAATTACGGATATTTTCCGTCATTCGGCATTAGCCAAACTTGCTGAGCTTATCTTATCAAAACAAGTGGAAACCTTTTTCGATCAGGATATTGAAGATATGCAAAAAGAGCTGGAGAACCTATCTGAAGATGAGTTGCTTGCCATGTTAAATGGAGAACAACTAGAGGGAAATAAACTATGAGCAAAAATGAACAGACACTGAATCAATTAAGGCAGGCTGTACTCCAGAAGAAACTGAAAGAGCGTATGCAAAGTAGCCTGACAACCGAAAAAGCACCGATATCTGCCCGTGATCCGCAGCAGGAGATCCCGCTATCCTGGGCGCAACAGCGCCTGTGGTTCCTCGCTCAGTTAGATCCGGCTGCCCTGACGGCATACCACATTCCTGCAGCCCTTCATCTTAAGGGCCAACTGAACACCGCGGCCTTACAGGCCGCGCTGGACAGAATTGTCGTCCGCCATGAAATCCTGCGCACCACCATTGGGCTGGCAGAAGACGGAGGAGAAGGCACGGCACGGCAAATTGTTCATGGGAAAGATTTCGGTTTCTCTTTAAATATGCAGGATCTAAGTCTGTTAACCGAAGATGAGCAACAAACTGCTATCCAGAACGCCATCTCATTTGAAGCCAGTCATCCTTTTGATTTCGAAAACGGCCCCCTGATTAGGGGCCAGTTATTCAGACTGGCAGAAGATGAAAATATTTTGCTACTCACCCAGCACCATATTATTTCTGATGGCTGGTCAGTTAACGTCATGATGCAGGAGTTTTCCACGCTTTACCTGAGCTTCTGCCACGAACAGCCTGATCCATTACCGCCATTAAAAATTCAGTACGCAGATTATACGCTCTGGCAACGGAAGGAATTACAGGGCAAGGCACTGGAAAAGCAGCTGGATTATTGGCGTAATACGCTACAGGATGCGCCGACACTTCTGACACTCCCTACTGACCGACCCCGTCCGGCACGGCAAACTTATGCCGGTGGGGAAGCACTGGTTACCCTGTCACCGGATTTAACCGGAAAATTAAAAGCCTTTGCGCAACGTCATGGCATTACGTTATTTATGACGCTGCTGACCGGCTGGTCAATACTGCTTTCCCGTCTCAGCGGGCAACATGATTTAGTCATCGGCACGCCAGTCGCTAATCGTAGGTATCGCGATCTGGAGCCGTTAATCGGCTTTTTTGTCAATACATTAGCACTGCGGGTTCAGTTACAGGATAATCCGACCGTCAGCGAATTGCTGGCACATGTAAAAGCTCATACTGTCACGGCTTTTGAAAATCAGGATCTCCCGTTTGAACAATTAGTTGAAGCGTTAAAACCACCGCGCAGCCTGAGTTATAGCCCGGTTTTTCAGGTTATGATGTCTCTGGATAATACTCCCGGACAACAGCAGTTCGAATTACCGGGATTAACGATCAGCGAACTGGATTTATCCGAAAACAGCTCCCACTTTGATCTCTCCCTGTCTCTGCATGACACGGATGAAGGCTTAATCGGCGAACTGGAATATGCCAGCGATTTGTTTGATCAGGCAACGATGGACCGGATGGCGGGCTATCTGCAAACACTGTTAACGGTTATGGTGGCTGATGATACTCAGCGTGTGGCTGATTTACCGTTACTGACACCGAATGAACGTAATCAGTTATTGGCCGGCTTTAATGCCAGAACAGCCTCCTATCCGCAGGAAATGTTACTCCAGCAACTGTTCGAGCAACAGGTCGCCCATTCCCCCACCAGCCCGGCATTGGTCAGCGGAGAACAACAACTCACCTATCATGAACTGAACCAGCAGGCGAACCAGCTTGCCCATGCCCTGATTGCTGCCGGAGTACAACCGGATGATCGGGTAGCAATTTGTGTCGAACGGGGCGCAGATATGATCATCGGGCTGTTTGGCATTCTGAAAGCCGGAGCCGGTTATGTGCCGTTAGACCCGGAATACCCGACTGAACGGCTGGCCTATATTCTGTCAGACTGTAAGCCGAAGCTGTTACTGACTCAGGAACACTTACAAAGCCGCCTGAGTACTGAAGTTCCCGTCTGGATAATGGACAACGATCACTATCTGGATAATGTGGCACAACAACCTACCGACAACCCTGAACCGCATCAACTGGGGCTGAAACCGCATCATCTGGCTTATATTATCTACACTTCCGGCTCAACAGGTCAGCCGAAGGGAGTGATGATTGAACACCGTCAGGTCGTGAATTTTGTTTATGTCCAGCGTGAAACAAATGAACTGATACCTTCTGATCGGGTGTTACAATTTACCTCTGTTGCCTTTGATACCACCGTATCCGATATTTTTGCCACACTGGCCGCCGGAGCAACATTAGTACTGAGATCGGCCTCGCTGCGCATACCCGATAAAAACTTCAGCCGGTTCTTACAGGAACAGGCAATTACCGTTTCCGATCTGCCCACCGCTTTCTGGCATTTATGGGTTCAGGAGATGGCCGCCGGTCGCTGTGGTTTCAGTCCTTCTTTACGGCTGGTGATTGTCGGCGGAGAAAAAGCGGAATTACGTCATTTCAATACATGGCAAACTTTACCTCAAACTCAGTCCTGTCGCTGGATCAACTCCTATGGCCCGACGGAAACCACCGTTATTGCGACGGTATGGAAACCAGACAACCAGGAATCCGGCCTCACCAATACCGTTCCTATCGGTAGCCCGCTCACCAATACGCAAATTTATATCCTTGATACGCAGGGGCAGCCGGTTCCTATCGGCGTTGCGGGTGAAATTCATATCGGTGGTGCAGGTGTCGCCAGAGGTTATCTGAATCGCCCTGACCTCACTGATGAGCGGTTTATTGCCGATCCGTTCAGCCAACAAGCCAATGCCCGCATGTATAAAACCGGTGATCTCGGGCGCTGGCTACCAGACGGTACGATTGAATATCTGGAACGCAATGATTTTCAGGTCAAAATACGTGGGTTCCGTATTGAACTGGGCGAAATTGAAGCACAACTGGCTCAGTGTGATGGAGTCAAAGATGTTGTGGTGACTGCCCATGAAGATGAAAGCGGCAATAAACGTCTGGTCGCTTACCTGATACCGCAGCCGGAGACAATACTGGATATCCTCCAGTTACGTGAACAACTAAGCACGCAATTGATGGAGTATATGCTGCCCGGTGCTTACGTCGTTCTGGATGCTTTCCCACTAACACCCAACGGGAAAGTCGATCGCAAAGCATTGCCGGCACCTGACCATACCGCCATCATCAGCCGGGAATATCAGGCACCGGAAGGAGAAGCAGAACAACAACTGGCAAGTATCTGGCAGGAGCTGTTGGGGCTGGAACAAGTCGGACGCCATGACAACTTCTTCGAGCTGGGCGGACACTCACTACTGGTCGTCAGCCTGATTGAGAAACTCCGTCAACATAGCCTTGCCATTGATGTCAGTGCGGTATTCGCATCCCCGACACTGGCAGCTATGGCGACCAATTTAACTCAGCAAACCGAATCTGACACAAACAACACGCCTGTGCCACCAAACCTGATCCCTGATAACTGTCAGGCGATCACACCGGATATGCTGCCACTGGTAACGCTGTCTCAGGCGAATATCGACCAGATAGCCTCACAGGTGACAGGTGGTGTCAGTAACATTCAGGACATCTATCCACTCGGGCCATTACAGCAAGGTATTCTGTTCCATCATTTGCTGGAAACAACCGGTGATACGTATCTGGATAACCTGCTGATGACTTTCGACAGTCGTTCACGTCTGGATACATTCCTGCAAACAGTGCAACAAGTCATTGAACGCCACGATATTCTGCGCACTGCCGTCTATTGGGAAAATCTGCCGGAGCCGGTACAGGTCGTTCATCGCCATGCCCCCATGCCTGTCACAGAGCTGGAACTGTCGCCCGAAATCAATGCGGAACAACAAATTCAGAGCTATACCGACCCTGATATCGTCCGTATGAATATCAACAAAGCGCCGTTATTATCTGCCAGCATTGCCAGAGAACCCAATAGTGATAAATGGTACTTATCCTTACTTCACCACCATCTGGTTTGCGATAATTTATCGCTGAAACTGGTATTTGATGAAGTCAATGCCATGTTACAGGGTCAGCATGAACAACTGCCAACAGCGTTGCCTTATCGTAATTTCATTGCCCAGACTAAAAATATTCCCCTTGAACAACACCAGTCCTATTTCCGTCAGCTACTGGGAGACGTAGAAGAGCCGACCCTGCCATTCGGCCTACTTGATGCTAAGGACAGTGGCGATAAAGTTGTGGAAAATGTTCTGACGCTGGATAGTGATTTTTCCCGGATGGTTCAGCAATGTGCCCGCCAACAGGGGGTCAGTACCGCAGTTCTGTTTCATGTTGCCTGGGCACAGGTGCTGGCTCAGTGTAGTGGCCGTGACGATGTCGTCTTCGGTACCGTTTTAATGGGGCGGTTACAAGGCGGTAAAGAAACAGAAAAAATAATGGGAATGTTTATCAATACATTACCCATTCGGGTTATTCTGCAAGGGCGCAATGTTCAGCAAACAGTTCAGGAAACTTACCGGCAACTCAGCACATTACTGGTACATGAACAGACACCTCTGGTTATTGCTCAGCGTTGCAGCGGTATTCCCGCTTCTCTGCCACTGTTTAACAGCCTGCTTAATTTCCGTCATGGTTCAGATGAAACGGAGGAAGATGAGCAGGAACTCGCATCAATCTGGGAAGGCATTGAAACGTTTAACACTAAAGATTCCCGCAGCAATTATCCTTTATCACTGGATGTTGATGCCTATGATGATCAATTTGAACTCACCATCCAATGCAGCCAACAGATTGACCCGAGCCGCATTAATGCCTATGTGGCAACCGCACTAAAAGGTCTGGTTACTTCATTATTACAAAACGCGACTGCGCAAAATATTCAGACAATCTCCGTCCTGCCACCAGCGGAAAAGACACAGTTACTGGTGGATTTTAACGGCGCTGAAATCGCTTATCCGCAGGATATTCTGCTCCACCAGCTATTCGAACAGCAGGTTTCTTGCACACCAGATTCCATTGCGCTGGTGAGTGGTGATGAGCAGCTCAGCTACGCTGAACTGAACCAGCAGGCCAACCAACTGGCACATGCTCTGATTGCCGCGGGTGTACAACCGGATGATCGGGTAGCAATTTGCGTTGAGCGCAGCCCGGATATGATTATCGGCCTGTTCGGCATTCTGAAAGCCGGTGCAGGCTATGTTCCGCTGGATACTGATTATCCGACTGAAAGACTGGCTTACATTCTGTCTGACTGTAAACCGAAGCTATTACTGACTCAAAAACATTTACAGAACCGGCTGGCAACAGAAGTCCCAGTCTGGTTAATGGATAGTGAAGCGCATCGGATCAATGTGGCACAGCAACCTACCCACAATCCTGAACATCCACAGTCGGGGCTGGCACCACATCATCTGGCCTATATCATCTATACCTCCGGCTCCACCGGGCAGCCCAAAGGCGTGATGATAGAGCATCGTAATGTGGTTAACTTCGTTCACGTCCAGTGTCAGACTAACGAATTAACCCCCTCTGACCGTGTGCTGCAATTTACTTCTGTGGCTTTCGACACCACCGTATCGGATATTTTTGCAACACTGGCAACCGGCGCAACCCTGATCCTGCGACCTGCCGATCTCCGCGTACCAGATAATAACTTCGGTCGTTTCCTGCGGGAGCAGAAAATTACCGTCACCGATCTCCCCACCGCGTTCTGGCATCAGTGGGTACAAGAACTGGTCGCAGGACGATGTGATTTCAGTCCTTCGCTGCGTCTGGTTATCGTTGGGGGCGAAAAAGCCGAGCTTCACCATCTGACACTCTGGAAATCACTGGCTGAAACGCAACATTGCCGCTGGATTAACTCCTATGGCCCAACTGAAACCACCGTCATCGCAACCGTATTAAAAGTGGATGGTCATTCCCGATATACCGAACCAACTCTGCCTATTGGTTATCCATTAACCAATACCCGCCTATATATTCTCGATAGACAGGGACAGCCTGCTCCTCTCGGTGTTTCCGGCGAAATTCATATCGGCGGTGCAAGCGTTGCGCGAGGGTATCTCAATCAGCCTGAGCTGACAGCAGAACGCTTTATCCCTGATCCATTCAGCCATCAAACTGATGCACGTATGTATAAAACAGGTGATTTGGGATGCTGGTTGCCGGACGGTACGATTGAGTACCTCGGACGCAATGATTTTCAGGTTAAGATCCGCGGGTTCCGCATTGAACTGGGAGAAATTGAAGCCAGACTCTTCGCTTACCCCGGTATCAAAGATGCGATTGTTATCGTGCGGGAAGATACTCCGGGCGATAAACGTCTGGTGGCCTATCTGGTGCCACAACCGGGTACAACTCTCGATCTGGAAAACCTGCGTCACTCTTTGCACGTAAACTTAGCCAGCTATATGATCCCCAGTGCTTTTGTGATTCTGGATACATTCCCGCTGACACCTAATGGCAAACTGGATCGTCGGGCATTACCGGCACCGGATAAATCTTCCGTTATCAGCCGCAACTATGAAGCCCCTATCGGTGAAACAGAAGAGCTCATTGCAGCGATATGGCAGGACGTACTCCGGCTGGAACAAATAGGACGCCATGATCACTTCCTTGAGCTTGGTGGTCATTCCCTATTAACCCTACAGGTTGCTACCCGTCTGAATCAGGCTTTAGCTAAGGATATCAGTATCCGCGATCTGCTGGTTTACTCGACAATCAGTGAACTGGCAGCATATATTCAGTCAGACGCGCCACTGCCACAACAGCAAAATATAGTGACTATCCGTCAGGGGAATGGTAATACCTCACTGTTCCTCATTCACGCAGTCAGTGGTGATATTCACTATGCCTACAATCTTGAGCCCTATATAGATAATGACGAATTATCAATTTATGGTGTTATTGCCAGCGATACCTACGCAGAGGAAGGCATACAGCTTACCATCGACAACATGGCTCAGGAATATATTAAATGCATTCGTCAGGTACAGGCACACGGCCCTTACCATCTGGCTGGATGGTCATCAGGCGGAACGATTGCTTATGAAATGTCCCGCCAGTTAATTGCCGATGGTGAAACAGTAAACTTTATCGGGTTACTGGACAGCGCCTCTGATTATGTAGATTTCTACTCATCGGAAGAGCAACAATCCGGAATGATGTTTGAGAAAAGTTTGACACTGCTCGAACTACTCCCGGACGATATCCCAGAAGACATTAGCGATGAATTCTACAAGTTAGCCGATAATCGTGATTTCGACGCGATGTTAGTGTTAGCTGAGAAGCTCAATTTGTTACCACCGAATGTCACACGTGAAAATGTCAGTGATCTTGTGCAAATGCGCCATAACATCTCTATGGCAGCTAATCGTTACATTCCAGCAATGATACATGCTAACGTCACGCTGTTCAGAGCAATGGATGAAGTTGCCGCAGGAGGAAATATGACCCTAAAATGGGACAATATTTTACCCAGTGAGCAGCTGACTATTATCCCGATTAAAGGAGATCATGACTCGATGATGATGCAACCCAATATTCAGGATACGGGCAAAGCATTACTTCAGGCTCTAATGAATAATCAATAAGACAGTAAAAAGAATGAACCACCTCTATAAGAGGTGGTTCCAGAAAAGTAACTTTTAAAACATGAGTAAAAATAATAAACACAAAATCAAATTTCGTAACAACAACTTCAAAATTTATTGTTTAAAATAATTATTTTTACATTAGTTCCCTGGTGGGCAAAACAAAGAATAAAAATTAAACCCTGAATATTAAGTTCTATATAATTACACGCTAATAAAATAGAAAATATACTTTATTCACATGATACATTTTTAGTATGTAACTGAAAGTCTACTCTGTTTCTTATTTTTACCTCCTGCATTATAATATATACAATCATAAGGTAAATTTATAACACACTAAATCTTATAAGATGATATCAACGAGACAACATAATGCAAGAGACGAACAATAAAAAAATCGACTAAAATCGATATTTCCGCTTCACACATTTCAAAAAAAATTTAAGCTTTAATAAAAAAATATCAATTCATCCATTTCAGGTTAATTAAATTTTCATCTCCAATATCTTTATCGTGACTTTTAAATCCAGCCATTAATATAGCCTAATTAACCATCGGGATATTTAATATAACACGAGTTAAATTACCAATTGTAAATTATGAGGTCGCTATAAGAATAACAAATCAGAATCTGCTGATGTAGACGATTAAATAATGTCATATAATCCGTCTATTTTTGGGAGGTAATAAAAAATGAAAGTCATTCAGATAACCGATATCCACCTGACACAGAGCAGAGAACATCAATTATTTAATGTAAACCTGTATGACAATTTTGATACTATTTGTGAGGAAATATGCCGCATAAAGGGAATTACTGAAATAGATTTAATCATTGTTTCCGGTGATATAACAAATGATGGTGATATCGATGCTTACCGATATTTCTTCAAAAGAATGGATTCATGTCAGACTCCCTATATTACAATAGCCGGAAATCATGACCTGAAAAATAATATTGATACCGTAATTACAGAGATAAAACCAAAATATAATATCACTTCCGGTGAGTATAATGATAAAAATTGGTTCATTACTTATGTTGATACTGTCGTTAAAGGTGAGGATTATGGCTTTATTACACAAAATAACCTTGCTGAATTAGAAAAAAGAATCATTTTAAACAAGAAATTTAATACTGCGGTATTTATGCATCACCACATCATACCGGTTGGTACACCCATTGTGGACAGTTGTATGCTGGAAAATGCCGCAGATCTATTAACATTATGTAAAAAACATAAGGTGAAATTTATCGGCTGTGGTCATGCTCATACTTCGCGTATCTGGCATCAGAATGATATAACAATCAGTGTTGCACCCGCAGTTTCATTCCAGTGGTTATTAGGTACAAATACCGTTAAAACAACAAAAAGTTCTGGTTTTAATATTATTGATTTTTCAGAAAATATATCAGTAACTTCATGTAATTACTAAAGTCCTTCTCAAGTTGCAGCATAAGCAACTTGAGAGTGTATTGCGGCCCAGTATATGACTTAATTATCAGAAATCGGCTTTAATTTAGCCATAAAGTGGCGCAACACTGGCGGCTCATAATTAAATGTTAATCCACAAATATCAGCAGCATGCTGTTTTAATTCAATAAAGGCTTCAACGACATAATCCATATGATCATTGGTATAAACACGGCGAGGGATAGCTAGCCTCATCAATTCCATCGGTGATTCTTTTTGTTTACCGGTATCTGGGTCGCGCCCAAGCAGTAAAGAACCAATTTCTACACTTCTGATACCCGCTTCCAGATATAGCGCGTTATTTAATGCCTGAGCCGGAAATTGATCGCTTGGAATATGCGGTAAAAATAGTTTTGCATCCACAAAGACAGCATGCCCACCAACCGGATATTGAATAGGAATACCCGCCTTTCTTAGCTGTTCACCTAAATAAGTCACCTGATGAATGCGATAAGACAAAAAATTCTCATCCATACCTTCTTCAAGCCCAATCGCCAGTGCTTCCATATCACGCCCGGCAAGCCCACCATAAGTCACGAACCCTTCATTCGGAATACAGCGGATTTTTACCTCATTAAATAGATCTTCATTATCACGAACAGAGCAAAGGCCACCGATATTCACCATGGGATCTTTTTTTGCCGACATCGTCAACATATCGCCATATTGATACATCTCCCTGACGATCTCTTTAATTGACTTATCTGCGTAACCTTGTTCCCGCTGCTTAATAAACCAGGCATTTTCACAAAAACGGGCTGAATCAATGACCACCGGAATATCATACTGTTTCGCTATTTCATACACAGCTTTCATATTAGCAAGAGAAACCGGCTGACCGCCCGTGCTATTGCAAGTTATCGTGACTATAATGGCGACTACATTATTTTCACCCTGTTCTTTGATTGTGTGTTGAAGTAAATCAATATCAAAATCACCCTTCCAGTCATAATAACTGCCGGTATCAAAAGCCTTATCTGTAACAACATTGATAGCCTTCGCATGATTTAATTCCACATGCGCCATCGTAGTATCAAAATGAAAGTTAGAAATAAATACCGGGTCTTGCGCTCCGCCTTTTAATTTTTTCCTTTCGATCAAGGCAGGAAATAAAATCTGCTCAGCACCACGGCCCTGATGAGTAGGAACCGTATGCGCGTATCCAATTAATTCTTTAACTTTATCCACCAAACGATAATAACTACGCGATCCGGCATAAGCCTCATCTCCCATCATCATACCAGCCCACTGCTGATTACTCATGGAGCCAGTGCCAGAGTCAGTCAATAGGTCGATATACACCATATCAGAAGGCAGCATAAACGGATTATACCCCGCAGCTTCCAGCGCAATTTCACGTTCTGCACGTGTTGTCATGCGGATATTTTCTACCATTTTAATACGAAAAGGCTCAGGAATGCGCTTCATTTTAATATCTCTAATTAGAAAAATAACAATAAATCACATTATATTGTCAACAAGCGTTAATATTTTTTAGTGGGTAGGTATTATTTTATCTATAGATAACGCGTTAAAATTATTTCCATTAAAAAGGAATTTGGGGATGATAAGATAAGGACTGAAATACACAACATTAATAATGTATTCAAAGTATCAATTAAAATGTAATTTACTCATATTA
>NZ_CAWQJR010000216.1:0-19760 GCF_963894935.1 Xenorhabdus sp. PB61.4 | reverse complement strand
AGTAGTAGATGTACTGACAGGTAGTACCGACTCTCTGTGAACCTGGCAAATAGCTCAGTCTACCAAGACTGTTGAAATAATGAGGACAGAGAGGGCGGATTTTCATCAGGGTTCTTTGAAGCCGAATATATGTTTGCGACTACTTTTGTCAGAAAAATATTCTTATAGACTTGAATTAGGTCGGTGTCCATATAGTTATTTAGTATTATTTTAATTTAGTCATTTGTAGGGCAAATTTAGGAAAATGTTTTCACATGCATAATTATAAAGCCAAATAATTTCACATCACTAATAAGAAAATAAAAAATGAAACAATTAGCATAGTGATTAATGCCAAAATATGTATATAAAATCAGTATTGATAATAATTGTTCTAGTGTTTTAATATAATTATCTTTGATTCTAAGAGAAGATTTTTTGTTACCTAAAAAAATAACTGAGGTAAATATCTTTCTAAATGGATTCCAACAGTAACGAATATCTGTGATTATCTTTAATCTTAAGATAATTATTACAATATATTATCGCGTCAGAGAAATAAAATTAAGGCATAAAATGGACATTTCTAAATATTCTAAGAACTGGCAAGAACGATTTGAATTTTTTCAAAAAAATGGGGCTCCTTCTTCTAAAGAATATCAAGCTGCTTTTAAAAAGGCACCTTATCTAACCCGAATTAAGATAAATATGAACTTCTTTGCATTTTTCTTTGGTATTATCTACTTTATTGTACTTGGAATGTGGAAAAAAGGATTAACCATACTCGGTATCGGGGTCGCTTTATTTTTTGCTTTCTTTATGATTAGCGCTATAGTCCCTCTATCCCTTGAAACTGCAAATTTTATTAGTATTTTTCTGGGAGCTATGAATGCTGCATTATATGGTGTAACAGCTAATTATTCTTATTACCTAAAAGAAAAAGAAGGTGATGATAGCTGGAATCCATTCAAAGGCCTTAAAATAATCTAAGAATAGAATACGTCGTGTGAACTCCTCTCTCAGCCACAAAAAACATGGTAATATTAAGCCATTAGCATCGTGTAGGCGTGAGAGGTGTAATGAAAACTATCAATCAAAAAAAATTACTGACGCAGGCTGAGGCAATCTGTCTGTCACGAGGGGTTCGTTTAACACCTCAACGCCTTGAAATTCTGCGTTTGATTTCAGCCCAACCGGGCGCAATCAGTGCCTATGATTTGCTGGATCTGCTACGTGAAGTTGAGCCACAGGCAAAACCGCCAACTGTTTATCGAGGATTAGAGTTTTTACTGGAACAGGGTTTTGTTCACAAAATAGAATCTACAAACAGTTATGTGGTGTGTCATCATTTTGAAGAACCGTGCCATACATCAGCAATGTTTCTTTGTGATAATTGTGGTTCTGTTACCGAGCAGGATGCTGAAGATATCGAATCAGCGATACAAAATTTAGCACAGCGTGCAGGGTTTAATTTGCGGCACAGTGTCATAGAAGTCCACGGATTATGCTCTTCTTGTCATGAAACAAACTCGTGTATGGAGTGAGTTTGAAATTACCTTATCAGGCGGTCATTACTTGATGATGAATTCATTAATTTCTACGTCCCCGTATCAGCATGTGCTTCGCGGGTACTACGAAAAATGACCGCCCAGAATGGGTAATGTATAATTATCCGCTTTTACAATCAGAACCAATCCCCGTTACGAATCACGCCAACTGCCAGCCCTTCAATAGTGAAATTCTGTTCGCGTAAATCCACAACGATAGGCTTAAACTCAGGATTTTCAGCAATCAGTTCTATCTTGTTTCCTGTTTGTTTGAAACGTTTTACTGTGACTTCATCTTCAATCCGTGCCACGATGACCTGCCCGTTATGAACATCCTGCGTTTTATGCACAGCGAGTAAATCACCATCCATAATACCGATATCCTTCATGGACATACCACGGACACGCAATAGAAAATCAGCATTCGGTTTAAATAATTCCGGATCCACTTTGTAATGGCTTTCAATGTGTTCCTGAGCCAATAGTGGTTCACCAGCAGCAACACGACCAATAAGTGGTAATCCAGCCCCTTCAGCTTCCTCTTCAAGCAGCAAACGGATACCTCTGGAAGCACCAGCGATAATTTCTATCACCCCTTTACGCGCAAGGGCTTTTAAATGCTCTTCTGCTGCGTTAGGTGAACGAAAACCAAGACGCGCGGCAATTTCAGCACGTGTCGGTGGCATACCCGTCTGCGAAATATGGTCACGCACCAAGTTATAAACTTCTTGCTGCCTGGCTGTTAATGCTTTCATTTCGCCCCCTGTTTGTTTATACAGTCTGACTGTGAGTATATACAGCTAAAATTGAATTGGGAACCAGTCAGAATGTAAAAGCCGCTAAATAACGATTTTTGACGAAAAATACACCACATTAACGGGTAAAATATGACCAAATAATTATCACCCATATAAATAGTGCTAAGATCATGGCTAAAAATACCGCAGCTGAGCCCATATCCTTTGCCCGTCCCGATAGTTCGTGATATTCGCTGCCAATACGGTCTACAACCGCTTCAATAGCGCTATTCAGCATTTCCACAATAAGCACTAACATAACTGAACTAATGAGAAAAAGTCTCTCAAACATGCCGAAATCAAAGGAGAATGCCACAATAGTTGCTAAAATAGCCAAAACTGCCTCCTGTCGGAATGCAGCCTCATTTTTCCACGCAGCTTTAATACCTTTTACCGAGTACCCAGCCGCTTTAATTATGCGGGTTAAACCTGTTGATTGGTTAGCCATAAAAATTTTCTTCAAGAATCATAATAGTTTTAAGATCATATAACTTTTAGTCTCTATTATTATCTTATTTACACAGATCTCAAAATCCGTTTCTGGTATGCTTGCCGCGCATTGCTAACAAGAGGCTTAAAGCAGTTATGTCAGCTTGGCGTAAAATATATTACAACTTATTGAATTTGCCGATAAAACTTTTAGTTAAAAGTAAACTTATTCCAACGGTTCCTGTTACGGAGCTGAGTCTTGATACGACTCGGCCTATTCTGTATGTGTTACCGTATCATTCAAAGGCCGATTTATTGACTCTGCGTCAACAGTGTCTTGCTCAGGATTTACCTGATCCGCTAGCGCCTTTGGATATTGATGATACACAGCTTCCAAGCTATGTTTTCATTGATGATGGTCCGCGTGTATTCAGTTACTATGCGCCTAAACATGAATCTGTGAAGATTTTCCATTCTTATCTGGATTTACATCGCAGTAACCCTGATTTAGATATTCAGATGGTGCCTGTTTCTGTGATGTTCGGGCGTTCTCCCGGACGTGAAGGCCAGGAAACCAATACAGCTCCTCAGCTACGCTTGCTTAACGGGATCCAGAAGTTTTTTGCAATCCTGTGGCTTGGGCGAGATAGTTTTGTCCGTTTTTCCGCACCTGTGTCATTACGCAGTATTGCTGATGAACATGGCACAGATACAATTATTGCCAATAAACTCGCCCGCGTTGCACGGATACACTATTCCCGCCAACGTTTGGCCGCTGTCGGGCCACGTTTACCTGCGCGACAAGATCTGTTCAGGAAGTTACTGGAATCAAAAGCGATTGAAAAAGCAATTGCTGATGAGGCTCGCAGTAAGAAAATTTCGCCAGAAAAAGCGAAGCAGAATGCAATCAATATGCTGGAAGAGATTGCCGCTGATTTTTCCTATGAAACTGTTCGTATAACAGACCGTGTACTGAGCTGGACATGGAACCGTCTCTATCAGGGCATCAATGTCCATAATGGCGAACGTATCCGCCAATTGGCTCAGGATGGTCATGAACTTGTTTATGTTCCATGTCATCGTAGCCATATGGATTACCTGTTGCTGTCTTATGTGCTTTATCATCAGGGACTGGTTCCACCACATATCGCAGCGGGCATTAACCTGAATTTCTGGCCAGCTGGCCCGATATTCCGCCGTCTTGGCGCGTTCTTTATCCGCCGCACATTTAAAGGCAATAAACTTTATTCAACTATTTTCCGCGAATATCTGGGTGAACTGTTTTCCCGTGGTTATTCTGTTGAATACTTTGTTGAAGGTGGACGCTCGCGAACTGGCCGCTTGCTCGATCCGAAAACAGGTACGCTTTCCATGACATTGCAGGCAATGTTACGTGGAGAGTCTCGGCCTATCACGATTGTGCCGATCTATATCGGTTATGAACATGTGATGGAGGTTGCAACTTATGCTAAAGAATTACGCGGTGCAACCAAAGAAAAAGAAGGCTTTTTCCAGATGGTCCGTGGGTTGCGTAAACTGCGTAATCTGGGGCAAGGTTATGTCAATTTTGGTGAGCCAATCCCATTAGTACAATATCTGAACCAGCATGTTCCTGAATGGCGTGACGCCATCGATCCGATAGAAGCACAACGTCCGACATGGTTGACACCAACAGTCAGCAAACTGGCGGATAATATTATGGTGAATATCAATAATGCCGCTGCTGCAAATGCAATTAATTTATGCAGTACAGCCTTATTGTCATCACGTCAGCGAGCACTTACTCGTGAGCAGCTTATTGAGCAATTAGATTGCTATATGCAGCTGATGAGCAATGTTACTTATACAAACGATGTCACTATTCCGGCCAAAACGGCAGAAGAGCTGTTGGATCACGCTTTACGGATGAATAAGTTTGAGGTCGAAAAAGACAGTCTTGGGGATATCATTATCCTGCCTCGTGAAAGCGCGGTACTGATGACCTATTATCGCAACAATATCCAGCATTTATTGGTCCTGCCATCCTTAATCGCCAGTATCGTGATGCATCATCGCCGTATTAGCCGCACTGAACTGCTCAGACAGGTAGAGCTGATTTATCCTCTGCTCAAGCAGGAACTGTTCATGCGTTACAGTAAGGCAGAATTGCCTGATGTAGTGAATACCCTGATTGATGAATTAGTGCGCCAACGCCTAATCTGCAATAAAGAGCAGGAAGTGCTGGTACTCAATCCTGAGCGTATCCGCCCACTACAACTGTTGGCGGCAGGTATCCGGGAAACACTGCAACGCTACGCCATCACACTTTCTTTACTGAATGCCACTCCGGATATCAGCCGTGGTGCACTGGAAAAAGAAAGCCGGATGCTGGCACAGCGTTTGTCAGTACTGCATGGTATTAATGCGCCGGAATTCTTCGATAAAGCCGTGTTCTCCTGTTCTGTTAATACATTGCGGGAAGAAGGTTATATTCACGATAGTGGCAACATCGTTACCACAAATGCCCAGGCGCTTTATCAGGTGTTGAGCGAACTGATGTCTCCCGAAATCCGTCTGACGATTGAAAGTGTCAGTATGCCTCCTGAGCACAGTGATCAAGAGTCGACAGATGAAATTCAGGAATAACATACTGTTCTGAAAATAAAATCTGACAAATAGATAAACGGGCGGCCATAAAATGACCGCCCGTTTTGTTAAACCATTTTCTTTAAAAATATAGGGTTAAAAAACATAGCTGAAAAGAATACCGAGGAATAGAACAAAACCAACATAATTATTGTTCATGAATGCCTGAAAGCATGGCTCACGACTACGGTCAAAAATGAGTTTTTGCTGATAAATGAAAAGCGCACCAGCCAGTAATACCGTCCAGTAATACATTCCACCCAAATTAACCAAGCAGCCAACCACAATAAGAATTGCCAGCATAATGAGCTGCAAAATACCAATAATCAGCTTATCAAAACGCCCGAACAAAACTGCTGTCGATTTCACACCAATTTTCAGGTCATCATCACGATCAACCATCGCATATTGGGTATCATAGATTACTGACCATATGACATTTGCCAGAAATAATAACCAGCATTCTAATGGTAAGGACTCACTTACCGCCGAGAAAGCCATTGGAATTGACCAGCCATAGGCAGCACCTAATACAACCTGTGGCAAGTTACTGATCCGTTTAACGAAAGGATACACACACGCCAGCCCTAATCCGGCAAAGGATAAGGCAATCGTCATTTTGTTCAGCGTCAAAACCAGTGCAAAAGAGATAAGCACGAGTATGCTAAATAAAATTTTGCACTCTTTTTCGCTGATATCACCACTGGGAAGCGGACGAGACTTTGTCCTTTCAACATGTCCGTCAAATTTCCTGTCGGCGAAGTCATTAATACAACACCCCGCTGCCCGCATGAAAAAGACACCCAGAGTGAAAACCAACAGGATATGTAAATTGGGTACACCTTTTGCTGCTATCCATAATGCCCAGTAGGTTGGCCATATTAGTAACAATACGCCAATAGGTTTATCAATACGCATTAAACGGCAATAGGCACGCCATTTATTTTGCGTCATACTGACCTCCAATCTGTTTCTCCCTTATCTCTTATTTATTTAATTTTATATGCAGGTGATTCTGGTAGAAATACTTCTGTAAGTAATAATGGCTTTTCTGATAAACGCAGTAAAGATCGCCGCGCCCAACGCTGGCCCTGTAACCCTATTTGAATATAATCCCGCGTCAGGTTATTGCCACTAAAAAGGTAGCGCCCAAGAGGAACAGTTCCTAGATCCACCAGCTTTTTATCCGGCCCTGTTAATGTTTCTTTCGGGATCACTGTCCGCCCCAACAACCACGGAATATTATCCCCAAACAGGATAATTTCCCGCAGCCAGTATTTTTCACTTATAGGTAAGTGCTCACTTTCATCATCGAGCTCTTCAGCTGTAATAAAGCATTCCCGAAATGGTGTGACAGTTACATGATGGCAATGCTGTTCAAAACGACGAGTCATTGAACCAACTTCCATCAGCCAGTCCAGAATACTCTCAGGCGTGTTGGCTTCGTCAGTTGAAAGCCAGTGAATAGGAGTAGAAGTTAATATTGTGTCATCTGCCATGTCATTTTCCAATTGCGGAGAATATCAACTTCTCCGACAGCGCAACGAATGGGAAGTGAGGATATCATGTTACAGACCAATAAAATAAAAAGTTGGTAACAAATTATGTAGATTGCAAAAAATATCCCCCCAATAAATAGTGTTATTGAGGGGATAGCAGATTATATAAAATGATAAATCAGATTAACGCCATTCTTTGAAACGATTAATCAGCCCGTTTGTAGAGCTGTCATGGCTATTTACGCTTTCTGAATCGTGGAGTTCAGGCAGGATACGGTTTGCCAATTGTTTTCCCAGTTCAACGCCCCACTGGTCAAATGAGAAAATATTCAGAATTGCGCCCTGAGCAAAGATTTTATGCTCATACATAGCAATTAATGCGCCCAGACTAAATGGTGTAATTTCACGTAACAGAATTGAGTTAGTCGGGCGATTACCCTCAAACACTTTGAATGGCACAACATTTGCCACATCCTGTACATTCTTTCCGGCAGCAACAAATTCGGCTTCTACCTGAGCCTGAGTTTTACCAAAAGCCAGCGCTTCAGTCTGTGCAAAGAAGTTAGATAATAATTTACTGTGATGATCGCCGATTGGATTGTGGCTGATTGCCGAAGCAATAAAATCACATGGGATCAGTTTCGTTCCCTGATGGATAAGCTGGTAGAAAGCATGCTGACCATTAGTGCCCGGCTCACCCCAGATAATCGGCCCGGTCTGATAATCCACAGGGCTTCCATTACGATCAATATATTTACCGTTTGATTCCATATTTCCCTGCTGGAAGTAAGCAGCAAAACGATGCATATATTGATCATAAGGCAGAATCGCTTCAGTTTCTGCGCCAAAGAAATTGTTATACCAGATGCCAATCAGCGCCAGAATAACCGGAATATTCTGTTCAGGAGCAGTTTGTGCAAAGTGCTTATCCATAGCATGGGCACCATTCAGCAATTGCTCGAAATTATCATATCCAATGGACAGGACAATGGATAAACCAATCGCAGACCAAAGAGAATAACGGCCGCCGACCCAGTCCCAGAACTCAAACATGTTTTGCGGATCAATACCGAACTTGCTGACTTCCTGTTCATTCGTTGAAAGAGCGGCAAAATGTTTGGCAACATGTACTTCATCAACTGCACTTTGCAAGAACCAATCACGGGCAGAATGTGCGTTAGTCATCGTTTCCTGCGTGGTAAAAGTCTTCGATGCAATCAGGAACAGCGTGGTTTCCGGATCCCGAGACTTCAACGTTTCAGCAATATGAGTGCCATCCACATTGGATACAAAGTGCATATTAAGGTGGTTCTTATAGGCTTTCAGCGTTTCTGTCACCATATATGGGCCAAGATCTGAACCACCAATGCCGATGTTGACCACATCAGTAATGGCCTTACCGGTATAACCTTTCCACTCCCCACCAATAATGCGCTCACTGAATGATTTCATTTTTGCCAGTACCGCATTGACCTGCGGCATAACATCTTCCCCATCAACCTTAATCGGAGAGTTACTGCGGTTACGCAAAGCAATATGCAGTACAGCGCGATCTTCAGTGCGGTTAATCTTTTCACCGGAAAACATGCTATGAATAGCCCCGGATAAATCAGTTTCTTTCGCCAGAGCCTGTAATTTCTCCAGTGTTTCTGCGGTAATACGGTTTTTGGAATAATCCACCAGCATCTGATCGTCAAATGTGGCAGAGAATGTCGCAAAGCGCGCCTTATCCTGTTCAAACAGATCTCGCAGGTGAACATCTTTTATCTGCTCAAAATGTTGCTGCAATGCTTTCCAGGCTTCGGTCTGGCTAGGGTTGATGTTTTTCATGAATAATGTTCTCTATCTACTGTAGATAAAAATAGGAATGCACAGGATTGTAACAAGTTAATACTGTGATGGATCTCCTTTTCCTGCTACTGACTGATATTGGTCAAAATAAGCGATTATTTCCAGTCATAATTACATAGGCAAAAACGATAATCTCCCTCTAATCATGAAAAATATTGATGCTTAATTAACAAATATTGACTCATTACCGCTAACCCGATATTTCTAATTGCCTATCTTTAAAACAGAAGGCTATCATCCATGAGTGCAGTATCTTCTCCCTCGTCGCAGTATATTGTTGCAAAATTCGGTGGTACCAGTGTGGCAGACTTTGATGCCATGAATAACTGTGCTGATATTATTCTGGCAAACAGAGATGTTCGCGTCGTCGTTTTATCAGCTTCCGCAGGTATAACCAATTTGCTGGTCACATTAGCTTCCGGCTGTAATAGTGATAAACGGGAGAAGTGCCTGAAACAGATCCGGGACATTCAATACGCTATTATCGGGCGGTTGCATGAATCAGATGTGATTAAAGATGAGATTGACCGTCTGTTGGATAACATTGCTACATTGTCAGAAGCGGCTTCGCTCGCCACATCTGACGCCTTGACTGATGAGTTAGTCAGCCACGGTGAAGTCATGTCCACCCTGTTGTTTGTTGAATTATTACGTCAGCGCAATACGGATGTCGAATGGTTTGATATCCGCCGGATAATGCGTACCAATGACCAGTTCGGACAGGCAGAGCCTGATACCACCCAGCTCAATATTCTGGCCGAACAACATTTGCAGCCACGCCTGAATAATACAATTGTTATTACTCAGGGTTTTATCGGCAAAGAAGAAAAAGGGCGCACAACAACATTAGGGCGTGGCGGCAGTGATTATACCGCCGCATTGCTTGGTGAAGCGCTGGGGCTAAGGCGTGTGGATATCTGGACCGATGTTCCGGGAATTTACACAACAGACCCCCGTGTTGCACCAACAGCTACGCGTATTGATAAAATTGCTTTTGATGAAGCGGCTGAGATGGCAACATTTGGTGCCAAAATCCTCCATCCGGCAACATTACTGCCTGCCGTTCGCTGTGGTATTCCTGTTTTCGTTGGTTCAAGTAAACAGCCACAGGCAGGTGGTACACTAGTTTGCGACAGAACGGCAAACCCGCCCCGCTTCCGGGCACTGGCACTACGCCGCAAACAGACTTTATTAACTCTGCATAGCCTGAAAATGCTGCATGCAAGAGGCTTTCTGGCAGAAATTTTTATCCTGCTCTCACGCCATAATATTTCGGTGGATCTGATTACTACCTCAGAAGTCAGCGTTGCGTTAACACTGGATACAACAGGCTCCACCAGCACGAACGGTAGTTTGCTGACTAATGCCCTACTGACAGAGCTTTCAACACTGTGTCGTGTCGAGGTTGAAGAAGATTTGGCACTGGTGGCGATTATCGGTAATAAGCTGTCACAGGCCAGAGGATTAGGAAAAGAGATCTTTGGTCCGCTGGAATCCTTCAATATCCGTATGATCAGCTATGGTGCAAGTAGCCATAATGTCTGTCTGCTTGTCCCCGGACAAGACGCTGAAGAAGTGGTTCAAACCCTTCATAAAAATTTGTTTGAAGAATAATCAACGCACCCGGGTATTCTCATTCCGTCACGGTAATAAAAATACCCGCTATTCGTTTTCTTGCCGTGAAAATAACTTTTTATTCAAACAATTTTTCCAGCCAGACTGAGCTAATGTACTGACCGTTTTTACTTGCATACTCTCTGAAAACACCCACTTCACAAAAACCAAATTTCTTGTGCAGCCCAATTGATGCCTCATTAGGTAATGCAATACCTGATAGCGCACTATGTACATCTTGTGATGCTAATTCACTAAAGAGGTGTTGATAAAGTGCGCTACCTACTCCTGCGTGCTTCATTGATGGGGCCAGATAAATGCTAACTTCAACCGTTTTGTTAAATGCCTCTAACGCTCGATAAGGCTGGGAACATGCAAAACCCAAAACCGTTTGATCTTCAACTGCGACAAAAAGCTGGTAACGTGAGTCAGGTTGAAATTGTGAGAACCAAAGTTGCTTATTTTCTAATGTCATTGGCTCTGTTTCAAAACGGGCATTCGAGTTTGCAATGTAGTAATTAAAGATATCGACTATCTCAGATAAATGTTTTTGTTTGCCAAATGTGATTTTCAATATACTTTTTCCTTCACTCATCGGATGTGTTTTTCCACCCTTTATCATTCATAATAAGAAAACGAAAACAAATTCCATTTTAACTCCGTTTAGTCATCCTATAAGCAGAGAATAATTTAGAGGGAATCTTATGACTACCGCTATTGCCAATAAACGCCCTAAAAAAACGAAAATGACAGCCGGCGGTGCCGCAGCAGGCGGTCAGGTACAATCTTTAAGCCGAGGCTTATCCCTTTTGGAATTCATTTCTGATTCACAAAGTGGGGTCGCCCTGACTGACCTCGCTATTCAGGCCGGTCTTCCTAATTCGACTACCCACCGTCTTTTGACAACACTACAACAGCATGGCTTTGTTCGGCAAGTTGGCGATCTGGGCCTATGGGTGATTGCATCACATGCGTTTGTTGTCGGCAGCAGCTTTCTGCAAAGCCGCAATCTGATGGTACTGGTTCACCCAATTTTACGCCAGTTGATGGAAGATTCTGGCGAGACTATCAATCTTGCTATTTTCAATATTGATGAATATGAAGCGGTGATTGTCGATCAAGTGCAATGTAACGCATTGATGCGGATGTCCGCGCCTATTGGCGGTCAGTTACCGATGCATGCATCCGGTGCAGGTAAGGCGCTACTTGCGACACTGTCTGAACAAAAATGCCTGCAATTACTGCATAAAAAAGGGTTACACGCCTATACACAGCACACACATACTACCGCTGCCGCCTTAAAAGAGAACCTTGAACAGATCCGTAAGCAGGGTTTTTCACTCGATGATGAAGAACATGCTCTTGGGTTACGCTGTATTGCTGCCTGCATCTATGATGAGCACCATGAAGCGTTTGCCGCTATTTCTATCTCTGGCCCGATATCACGTATCTCTGATGAGCGTGTGACTGAGCTGGGTGCCCTTGTTATGCGGGCAGCGAAAGAGATAAGTCGCGAATATGGCGGTAATAAGTAAAAATTCTACTAATTTCACTTAAAAAGTGAGCTTACTGAATAGCTGTTACGTTTCAGCTTGTAAATTGATATAGATCACAGATAAGGTGTGTTGAACGCAAAAGTTGATTGCATCCTTTGTTTATTGCATTAAAAATGTTACCGGTAACAACCAGTGAGAGTATGTGCTAGATACATTCCATATGGTGTCGGAAGCAAGTGCCTGGAGCAATTATCATGACAACACCCCAGAACAGTAAGACGATCAATAAAACCGTCGAACGGATCACTCAACGTATCATTGAACGCTCTAAAGAGACGCGGAACCGTTATCTGGCGCGTATTGAGTCTGCTCGTTCAAAAACCGTCCATCGCTCTCAACTGGCATGCGGGAATCTGGCTCATGGTTTTGCTGCCTGTCAAAATGACGATAAAGTCGCATTAAAGAATATGGTGCATAACGATATCGCCATTATCACTTCTTACAATGACATGCTTTCCGCTCATAAACCTTATGAAAGCTATCCACAAAAATTAAAAGATTCCTTACATGCAGTCGGTGCTGTCGGTCAGGTTGCGGGTAGTGTTCCTGCCATGTGCGATGGTGTAACACAAGGGCAGGATGGGATGGAGTTATCTCTGCTCAGCCGTGATGTGATCGCAATGTCCGCGGCTATCGGGCTTTCCCATAATATGTTTGATGGTGCTCTGTATCTGGGGATCTGTGACAAAATTGCGCCGGGGCTGGTCATGGCTGCACTGTCATTCGGCCACTTACCTGCTGTTTTTGTTCCCGCAGGGCCGATGACCAGTGGCTTACCGAATAAAGAGAAAGTACGTATCCGCCAGTTATATGCTGAAGGTAAGGTTGGTCGTCAGGCGTTACTGGAAGCAGAAGCAGACTCTTACCACAGCATCGGTACCTGTACTTTCTATGGAACAGCCAATTCCAACCAAATGGTCATGGAAGTAATGGGACTGCATTTACCCGGAGCTTCTTTTGTCCATCCGGATACGCCATTACGTGACGCCTTAAACGATGCCGCTGCACGCCAGATCACTCGTCTGACTGAAAATTCAGGTAATTATCTCCCTCTGGGACAAATGGTTAATGAGAAAGTGATCGTCAATGGCATTATTGCACTGCTGGCAACCGGTGGCTCAACAAATTTGACCATGCACTTGATCGCAATGGCAAACGCAGCCGGAATTATCATTAACTGGGATGATTTTTCTGAACTATCAGATGTCATCCCGTTGTTATGCCATATCTACCCCAACGGACCTGCGGATATCAACCAATTTCAGGCTGCCGGTGGTGTGGCTCTGGTTGTTCGGGAGTTACTGAAAAAAGGCCTACTTCATCAAGATGTTAATACCATCGCTGGATTCGGTCTGGAACGTTATACTCAGGAACCCTGGCTGAATGAAGGTCAACTGGCATGGCGTGAAGGCACTCACTCCTCACTGGATAACGAGGTTATTGCCTGCATTGAAAAACCGTTCAAACATCATGGTGGTACAAAAGTCATGACCGGAAATATTGGTCGTGCTGTTATGAAAACTTCGGCAGTACCAGCCAACAATCTCGTTATTGAAGCGCCAGCCGTTGTTTTTAATAGTCAGCACGATATCGCCCCTGCTTTTGAGGCTGGAAAATTAAATCGTGATTGTGTCGTCGTCGTTCGCTATCAGGGGCCACAGGCAAACGGTATGCCTGAATTACATAAATTAATGCCACCTTTAGGGGTACTGATGGATCGTGGCTTTAAAGTTGCTTTAGTGACGGATGGGCGTCTGTCGGGCGCATCAGGTAAAGTACCTTCCGCCATTCATGTTACACCTGAAGCCAATGCTGGCGGAGTGCTGGCCAAAATACAGGATGGAGACTTAATCCGTATTGATGGCCGCACTGGCGAACTTACGTTGCTGCTTGATGAGCTGGAATTAGCACAAAGAGTACCTTACCAAGCCGATTTAAGCACAGGACATACCGGTTGTGGCCGTGAACTATTTGGTGCTTTGCGCACCCAGCTTTCCGGTGCAGAGCAAGGTGCATGTTCCATTACATTTTTATAACCGGGGATTTTAAATCCCTTGCGTAGGATTCGATGAGAGAAATTGCTAATGAATAATTGGAAAACAACCGCAGAAAGCATTCTGACTGATGGCCCTGTCGTCCCTGTTATCGTAATCAATGAAATTGAACATGCCGTACCCTTGGCGAAAGCGTTGGTGGCAGGCGGAATAAGGGTATTGGAAGTCACGCTGAGAACAGTATGCGCGCTGGAAGCAATTCGTCTCATTGCCAGAGAAGTGCCTGAAGCCATTATTGGCGCTGGAACGGTGATTAATTCCGAACAACTTTCTGCCGTCACTGAGGCCGGAGCACAGTTTGCCATTAGCCCTGGGTTAACTGATGAATTGTTAAAAGCCGCGATAGCTGGCTCAATTCCTCTTATTCCGGGCATCTCCACCGTCTCTGAGCTTATGCTGGGTATGAGCTATGGCTTAGATTGTTTCAAATTCTTCCCTGCGGAAGCCAATGGCGGCGTGAAAGCGCTGAAAGCTATTGCTGGCCCATTCCCACAAGTACGTTTCTGCCCGACAGGAGGAATTTCTCCTGATAATTACCGCGATTATCTGGCACTAAATAGTGTCCTATGTATCGGTGGCTCTTGGCTGGTACCAAATGATGCATTGAAAAAAGGTGATTATGCGCACATTACGGAACTGGTTCATGCTGCAATAGCAGGCGCTAAAGCATAATTTAGCCGGATCATTTTTCAAATTGCGGAAATTCTATTATTTCAACAGGACGACTTATTAGAGTTTCCGCTTTCATGAATCCAGCATTTTTTAGCCAAATAATTAAGAAAACCAGTTAAATCTTTTTATCATGCCACCTTATATTAAGAGTGAATATCGCGGCTGGGAGAAGCTAATACCACAACATTATTCTCTTCACATAATGATTCTGCATATTTCGTTATGCCCTGCTCTTCAGCTCTGTTCTCATTACGCTGACTAAATCTCTGCCTGAGACGATAAGCAAAAACATCCTCTACATGCCCTTTTCTTATCCGCTCTTGCAACGCTCGCCAATAATCGGCTTTGAAAAGGTCACTATGAAATTCTTCAAAATATTTACGAATTCGCTTATCACTGCATAAAAAATGCCGGAACTCTTCAGGAAAAACGTCATTGGGCGCTACGCTGTACCACGGCTCGCTGGCAAGTTCATCTTCCGGATAACGCGCTGGAGGAATATCCCTAAAATTCACTTCGGTCATATAACAAATTTCGTCATAATCGTAGAAAATCACTCTTCCATGTCGTGTAACACCAAAATTCTTGAATAACATGTCTCCCGGAAAGATATTCGCTGCCGCAAGCTGTTTAATTGCATTCCCATATTCTTCAACAGCATCTTTCAAACGATCTTCATCTACCTGCTCCATATAGATATTCAGCGGGAGCATCCTGCGTTCCATATAAAGATGTTTTATCAGGATTTTGTCACCTAAATCTTCCAGCTTGTCAGGGATCTCTTTCTGTATCTCCTCCATTAACTCGGGGCTGATATGACGTTTATCAATGACGAAATTCTCAAATTCCTGCGTATCGGCCATTCTCCCGACCCGATCGTGCTCCTTGACCAACCTGTAACACTCCTGAACCCTCTCCTGAGAAACTTCTTTCTGCGGCGCAAACTTGTCTTTTATCACCTTGAATACACGGTCAAAAGAAGGAGACGTGAAAACCAGCATCACCATCCCTTTCACTCCCGGAGCAATGGTAAATTGTTCCTGAGATGAATTAATAAATGTCAGATATTCACGGTAATACTCTGTTTTTCCATGTTTTTGGCAACCAATCGCCATATAAAGCTCGGCTGTCGATTTGACGGGCAAAATTTCACGTAACCATTCAACCATAGCTGCTGGTAAAGGGGCATAAACCATGAAATAAGAGCGGGCAAAACCAAAAACGACACTGGCATCATCATGGTGCGTCAGACAGGTATCAATAAAAATCTGGCCTGATTCATTATGATGAATCGGCAATAAAAAGGGATAAACTTCTGTACCCAGCCTTATTTTACCTACCAGCCAAGCAGCTTTATTGCGATAAAAGAGTTCGTTAGCAATCTGAAATGTCGCCTGTAGTAAATCATATCCGGGAAATGTGTTTTGTAAGTAGCGAGTGATATAACTGATATCTCTGTCTAAATTTTCCCATTCCAGTCGTAACGGTAAATCTTTCAAAATAGCCCATATCATAGATTCAAGACCGGCATCAGGAAAAAAATCCCTCGATAATGGGCGTGGAATATGGCGAAAACGGCGTGGTGGCTGGGAAGAAAAAATAAATAGATTTTCCTGCTTCAAATTACGATGCTGAAATAATCGGCAATAAACGGAATTAAAAAAACTTTCTGCAATTTCAAAACGTGGGTAATCCGGCAGTAGGCGGGTATAAACCACTTTCACTTTGGCAATGTATTCCTGATCATACAACCGTGAACCACGAATACATTTCAACTGTTCAACCACCAAACCTACATGATGATCGTACAGATTGATCCTTTTCTTCATAGCCTGCTGCACTGCGTGCCAGTCTGCCTGCTCAAAACGCTGTTGTGCGCCAGAAGTTACTTCCAGAAATCTGCCGTATTGTGCATCAAATCCCTGAAGAATAGTTTGTGCAATTAAGTGAGCTAAATCTGTTTCCATGTCTGCCACCTTAATCTGACGCGTAAAGGGGAATTCCCTACGGAATCCCCCAAAGTAATATCAACTTTATACAAAAAATCAGAATTGCTGCTCTTCGGTTGACCCTGTCAGAGCGGTAACAGAGGAGGTTCCCCCCTGTATTATCGTGGTTACTTTATCAAAGTATCCAGTGCCCACTTCCTGTTGATGCGAAGAGAAGGTGTAGCCACGCTCCAGTGAGGCAAACTCACGCTCCTGAACCTTCTCAACATAGTGTTTCATGCCTTCGCCACGCGCATAGTCATACGCCAAATCAAACATGTTGAACCACATGCTATGAATACCAGCCAAAGTAATAAACTGGAATTTATATCCAAGCTCGGAAAGCTGCTCCTGGAAGCTGGCAATCGTTTTATCATCCAGATTCTTTTTCCAGTTAAAAGATGGGGAACAGTTATAGGCCAGTAACTTCCCTGGATACTCAGCATGAATTGCTTCTGCAAAACGACGGGCAGCTTCAATGTCTGGTGTTGATGTTTCACACCAGACGACATCAGCATATGGCGCATAAGCCAGCCCACGACTGATAGCCTGATCAATCCCTGCACGAGTGCAGAAGAAACCTTCACAGGTTCGCTTGCCGGTAAGAAACTCGCTGTCATAGGGATCGCAATCAGATGTCAGTAGATCGGCTGCATCGGCATCAGTACGAGCGATAAGAAGAGTGGGTACGCCTGATACGTCTGCGGCTAAGCGAGCAGCCACTAATTTCTGGATAGCTTCCTGAGTTGGTACCAGTACTTTGCCTCCCATATGCCCACATTTCTTCACCGCAGCTAACTGATCTTCAAAATGGACAGCGGCAGCTCCGGCTTCAATCATAGATTTCATAAGTTCAAAAGCATTCAGGACGCCACCAAATCCTGCTTCTGCATCCGCCACAATCGGCAGAAAATAATCAGTGTATTCTACGCTATCAGGGCCAATGCCATTCGCCCATTGGATCTGATCTGCGCGGCGAAAACTATTATTGATACGCTTAATGACATTTGGTACGGAATCGACTGGGTAGAGCGATTGGTCAGGGTACATACTGGAAGCTGTGTTGGCATCAGCTGCAACCTGCCAGCCAGAAAGGTAAACGGCTTCAATTCCGGCTTTAGCCTGCTGAAGTGCCTGCCCACCCGTCAGTGCACCTAGCGCGTTCACATAACCTTTTTTGGATTTTCCATTCAACAATTCCCATAACTTTTTCGCTCCCATTTGAGCCAAAGTATGTTCAGGATTGACTGAGCCACGTAATTTAATAACATCTTCAGCTCTGTATGGTCGATTAATGCCTTCCCAGCGTGCTTTTTTCCATTCTTGCTCTAATTGAGTGATTTGTTGTGCTCGAGAAACGGTCATGATCCTATACTTCCTATTCTGAATTAATTGAATATTAATTATTGATTGGATGTTGTTTAAATCAGTCGAGTAATTGATAGCCCGGCAAAGTCAGGAAATCGACTAGTTCATCTTGTGTGGTGATCCGTTTCATCAGCTCAGAAGCCTCTGTAAACCTTCCCTCGTTAAAACGTACCTCACCAACTTCTTGTTTAATGACTGCCAATTCTTCTTTTAGCATCTGGTTGAACAACTCTTTAGTCACTTTTTGACCGTTGTTCAACGATTTTTCATGATGGATCCATTGCCAGATAGAGGTACGGGAAATTTCTGCTGTAGCAGCATCTTCCATCAAACCATAGATCGGCACACAACCATTCCCTGAAATCCAAGCTTCTATGTACTGGACTGCAACGCGGATATTTGCCCGCATGCCATCTTCGGTTCTTTCTCCCAGACTTGGTTCAAGCAGCTGTGCAGCAGTGATCTCACCATCCTCTTCGCGGGAAACCATCAGTTGATTTGGTCGTTCACCCAGTTTTGAACTAAATACTTCCATCGCTATATCGGCAAGACCGGGATGTGCAACCCATGTACCGTCATGACCATTATTAGCTTCCAGCTCTTTATCGGCTCTGACTTTATCCAGCACTATCTGGTTTTGCTCAGGATCTTTACTCGGTATAAATGCTGACATACCGCCCATCGCAAAAGCTCCTCGTCTATGGCAGGTTTTAATCAATAAACGGGAATAAGCACTCAGGAAAGGCTGCGTCATAGTGACTGACTGGCGGTCTGGTAAGACGCGATCCGCATGATTCTTCAGTGTTTTGATATAACTGAAAATATAATCCCAACGGCCACAATTCAGACCAACAACGTGATGACGCAGGTGATAAAGGATTTCATCCATTTGGAAAACAGCTGGCAATGTTTCGATCAGAACCGTCGCTTTAATCGTACCTTTTGGTAAATTGAAACGCTCTTCCGCAAAACTGAAAACATCACTCCACCATTGTGCTTCATGATAGCTCTGGATCTTAGGTAAATAGAAGTAAGGACCACTCCCTTTCGCCAGCAACTGTTTATAATTCAAATAAAAATAAATCGCAAAATCAAATAACCCACCTGAAATTGGTTCATTTTTATAAAGAATGTGCTTTTCTGACAGGTGTAATCCCCTGACACGAGCAATCAATACAGCAGGGTCCGATTTTAATTCATAACGTTTGCCCTGCTCATTGGTATAAGAAATAGTTCCATTAACTGCATCCCGCAGGTTAATTTGACCATCAATAACCTTATCCCAGCTTGGTGCCAGAGAATCTTCAAAGTCTGCCATAAATACTTTAACGTTAGCATTCAGGGCATTGATAACCATTTTTCGCTCTACAGGCCCGGTGATCTCAACCCGACGATCTTTTAGATCTTCCGGAATTCCCTGAATTTTCCAATCACCATCTCTAATGGAAGACGTTTCCGAAATAAACTCTGGTAATTGCCCGTTATCTATTTTCTTCTGCCAATTTATCCGATCTTCTAGTAATTTTTTGCGTCTGTCAGCAAATTTGACGACTAAATCTTCTAGAAAATGAATAGATTCAGATGATAAAACCTTCTTCTCAGCATCAGAAAAAGGTTTTATAAAGGTTAATTCTGTTGCCAATACTTGCTGCGTCATCCCCTGTTCCTCACCTTAAAGTGTCCACTCAGGTAAGAATAATCAATATAAAAAATAAATCAAAAACGGTTTCCATTATTTTTATAAATTAAATTATTAATAATAAAATCAAACAATTAATATA
>NZ_CAWQJR010000215.1:0-19963 GCF_963894935.1 Xenorhabdus sp. PB61.4 | reverse complement strand
ATATAAAACCGAATTTTATTCATAATGAAAAAAACTCTGATGAATTTAATCATTATTAGAAAGTGTTTTTTTAAATTCAGACTTATTAGTAAAAAATAATGGGAAAATGAAAATCATATATTAAGCATTCAATTATAGATAAGAGTAACCACCATGTTTGAAATTTAATTTGGAATATTATTCTGCTTTTTGGTTTGCTGCTTGCCTTTTTGCGATATAAACGCTTTACTTATACTTGTTTGTTGGCGATTCTGGTTGTTACTCTGATTGGGTAGCATGTGCTTATCACTGAGCATAAGCTTCTCTCAGAATTAAAGTAAAAATTCAGTTTACCAATGAAAAATTCGGTGCTTATTGCGGTTTTTTTATTTACATTTCGTAACCGCGTTTATAGCACTTATCATTTCATATGTAATTTTAAACAATAATATATTATCAATCACTATGGCACATCGTTTATCATCTAAAGATATTTTGGCATTAGGTTTTATGACCTTTGCCTTATTCGTCGGGGCGGGAAATATTATCTTTCCGCCTATGGTTGGCTTACAGGCCGGAGAGAATGTTTGGATTGCAGCTGCTGGCTTTTTGCTGACCGCTGTTGGCCTGCCTGTTATCACTGTTATTGCTCTGGCTAAAGTCGGGGGCGGTATTGAAGCGCTGAGTTCTCCTATGGGGAAAACCGCGGGTTTGATATTGGCTACTGTCTGTTATCTGGCGGTTGGCCCACTATTTGCAACACCGAGAACGGCAACGGTTTCTTTTGAAGTCGGTATTGCGCCAATAACCGGAGGAGGCAAACTTCCGCTTTTCATTTACAGCGTCATCTATTTCCTGTTGATGATCCTGATATCACTTTATCCCGGTAAATTATTGGATAATGTTGGGCGTATACTCGCGCCTATTAAGATGTCTGCATTAGTTATTCTGGGGATTGCAGCTATATTGTGGCCGGCAGGTAATCCGATTCCGGCGACTGATGTTTATCAGGAAATGCCATTCTCAAATGGTTTTGTGAATGGTTATCTGACTATGGATACTCTGGGGGCAATGGTTTTTGGTATTGTGATTGTTAATACTGTGCGTTCCAGAGGAGTGGAGTCTTCTGCATTACTGACTCGCTACACCATATATGCAGGCTTAATCGCAGGGCTTTTTCTTACGCTGGCTTACCTCTCTTTTTTCAAATTAGGTGAAGGTAGCGGTGCATTAGTACCTAATGCTGAGAATGGTGCAGTGATCTTACACGCTTATGTTCAGAATACTTTTGGCAACTATGGCAGTTTTCTCCTTGCGATACTGATCTTTATGGCCTGTATGACGACTGCAATTGGCTTAACTTGCTCCTGTGCTGAGTTCTTTAGCCATTACCTGCCATTGTCGTATCGTGCAATGGTTTTATTATTGGCTTTTTTCTCCATGCTGGTTTCCAATCTGGGGCTGAGCCATTTGATTACCTTTTCAATTCCGGTACTTACAGCAATTTATCCACCTTGTATTGTGCTAGTATTATTGAGCTTCACCAGTGGGTTGTGGAATAACTTCTCCCGGATACTGGCTCCTGCTATGCTGGTAAGTCTGATGTTTGGGGTGCTGGATGCAGCTAAGGCTTCAAACTACCTTGTCCATTTTTTGCCGGAATGGGCGACACATCTCCCTCTGGCTGACCAAGGACTGGCATGGCTAATTCCGACTTTGTCGTCGGTGGGTATATTTGCTATTTATGACCTTATTGTGGCTGAAAGAAAAATCCCAAAACATGAGGTATAGTAGAAATAAAAGCGATTATTACTCGTTAATTTTATTTTTAGAAACGATAAGCGGCACAAGTTAGTGCCGCTTTTTACCTTTATGAGTTATCGATTATATTCTCAAAAAGAATTGGGTTATTGAGTGGTAAATATAATTTTGCTTAGCTTGATAAGCGATATTATAAATCTCCAAGATAATGTAAATAAGAAGCTAGAAAGAAAGGTAATTACTGGCGAGTTTTCTGAAATTTGTCTGGTGAGTGTAAAGTTGGGCCTGAATACCATTATGGAGTAATTGATGTTAATGATTTTTCTAAGCAGGGAAATCATGCATGGGTTCAATATAAAAAATTAAGCACCCATAAAATATAGTGGGATATAAAAATGAATTGACAATTTTAAGTTTTATACACTTCGTCTTTCAAGTTGCTTCTTTGTTGGCTGCGCTCACTCACCCCAGTCACATAGTTATCTATGCTCCTGGGGATTACTGAGAGGCTCCTGCCTCTCACCGGAGGCTAGCCTTTGTCTCTCTCTTGCCGCCGCGATGCATCTTGAAATCCATTATGGATATCGCATTAATAGCGTGTTAGTCAAGGTGGTTTTGAGCGGATTTGATAGGGCGATGAGCTTGTTCAATCAAAGTAACTATACCGGTACATTTATACGTGTGCACAGATTATATTTCTTGAGTCAATATTTTTTAATATTAATGTGAGCATAAATATCATCTTTTTGGTATTAACGAAAAATTATATATATTTAGGTATTTAAGTAATATATAGATAGTTGTTTTACCAGATTGCGATGCTTTCTTCTGATGACTTCTGACATTAGGTAAGCTGAACGTGGTGGAGTTTGACTACTTTAATTGATGGCAACGAGCGTAAGACTCATTAGATTGAGTGAAAACACTAAACGTAGCACCCAACAGTATATCGTGGCATTATCTACGATAATCCACTGCTCCGTCATATCTATTCTGGGTCAAGATGATTCAGAACATAAATGAGATACTAACAGACTCATTACACAATAATATCGACGAGATAATGGAGACACTTAAACGCTGTTTGGATAAGTGGCACCTTATCTAGAGGTAGTTATTGGCGATTGTGGCTGTTTTTATCGCTATCATTTTGTATCTTGCGGGGATTAGTGAATATGATGCTACCACTGATTGTTGGGTCAGGATCCAGTTTCGTGAGTGGAACTCAATTAACTGCATTGGTTACTATCTTATCTGTAATTGTATTTAAAACAATAAGTTAACAATTATTATGACATACTGTTTATCATCTAAAGATATTTGGGCATTCGGTTTTATGACCTTTGCCCCATCCCGCGGGGCAGAATATACGATTTCCCCGTCTATGGTTAACCTGCAGGCAGGTGAACATGTTTGGAACGCTGATGCGGCTCTTTTGCTGACTGCTGTGGAACTGGATACATGTGCTGGCACTGTATCTGTTCGGGGGTTAGCATGAGTCAACAATGGACTTCCCGTTTGGGACATATATTAGCAGCAACCGGATCTGCCGTTGGCATTGGTGCCATTTGGAAATTCTCTTATGTTTCAGCCACAAATGGTGGTGGTGCATTTCTAATTGTATTTTTATTGTTTAGCTTTGTGATTGGATTAGCCGTTCTGCTAGCTGAAAACATACTGGGCAGTAGTACAAGTGAAGTGGCTGTTAATGCGTTTAAAAAATTACTCGGTAAACACTGGGGATGGGTTGGCTTTATAGGTGTACTGAGTTCATGGTGTATCTATAGTTTCTACAGTGTTGTTGGTGGCTGGACCATCGGTTATACGGTGATGGCGGGCACAGGCCAGTTAAATATTACAGATACCTCTCAGCTGACATCTATTTTCAACAATTTCATTAGTGATCCCTGGTGGCCGATAATTGCACATCTGGCATTTTCAGGGCTAACTTGTTACGTCGTGCTATCTGGTGTGCAAAAAGGTTTGGAAAAAGCAGTTAAGGTCATGATGCCAATGTTATTCCTGATCATGATAATGCTGATTATTGTCGGTATCCGCTTACCCGGCTCATCAGAAGGTCTAAAATTATTTTTATACCCAGACTTCAATAATTTGACCGGAAAAGGTGTTTTAGATGCATTAGGGCTGGCATTCTTTTCACTTTCTATCGGTTTGGGTATCCACATTACTTATAGTTCCTATTTACCGAGTAACAAAGGTATTTGTAGGTCGAGTATCTGGGTGGTAATCCTCTCCTGCTTGGTCTGTGTACTGGCTGGTCTGATGATTTTTCCTGCTTTGGCTGCGGCGGGTTTACAACCCAATGCAGGCCCCGGCTTAACGTTCATGACAATGCCAATTTATTTTGCGAGTCTGCCCGGTGGTTCAATCTTAGCAGTCACGTTCTTTTTGTTATTACTGATGGCCGCACTGACCTCAGCAATTTCATTACTTGAGCACATTGTTGCTTATGTTCAGAGTCGTTTTAAATGGCGGCGCCGTAAAGCAAGCTTAGTTGTTACGGCATCGATTATGTTAATGGGGATCCCTGTTTCCTTATCTTTTGGCCCGCTAAGTCACGTTACATTAGGTGGAAAAACCATCTTTGACATGCTGGATTTCATTACTTCCAATGTTCTGATGCCATTGTTCGGAATTATCATTTGTCTCGTATTTGGCTGGTCACATAAGGCTAACGCTTTAATACCTGAGAATATGCCATCGCGGAGCCGCCAGTGTTTACTGTTTATATGGAGATATGTCGGGCCGTTATGTATTGGGGTGATTTTAGTACACGGCCTTATGCCTGACTAACACACTATCTGAGTGATTTTGAAAAATAGCTAAAATAAATAAGGGTGGGCATTTGAATGCCCACCCTTATTTTTTAACTGTGTTTTTTAGCTGAAGGTATTGTTCTTAATAGCCGATGGCTGCACCGGCTGGTCGCCGTACATCATTAGCGCCATAGATATATCCTTCGCGAACCTTGCCTGAAACAGCAGAGTCATTGCCTGATGAGTTGACCGGAGAAACTCCGGCTGCACCCGGCAAACCTATCATGATTAATTCAGTTGCACCCCATGGAGTCTGCTCCACCATTTTATAGCCCATTTTTTCCAGCAGATTTAAGGTATCTTTCGAAAGACCACGTTGCTCATAATAGACTTCATCTGGCAGCCATTGGTGATGAATACGTGGGCTGTTTACGGCTTCCTGTGGCGGCATATCAAAGTCAATGATATTCAGCGCAGCCTGTAAAGTAATGGAGATAATTCTTGAACCACCCGGAGAACCTAAAACCAGAAAAATTTTATTATCTTTGGTCACTAATGTCGGGCTCATTGATGATAGTGGGCGCTTACCGGGGGCAATGGAGTTGGTTGCTCCCTGAACCAGACCATACATGTTTTTCGCGCCAATTTTCGTGGTGAAATCATCCATTTCATCATTGAGGAAAAAGCCGGTTCCCGGCGCAATAACGACAGCGCCAAAGCGCCCATTAATGGTATAAGTTGTCGATACTGCGTTACCATCTTTATCTACCACAGAATAATGCGTTGTTTCCGGTTTTTCATGCGGGCCAATACCCGGTTGCACCAATTTGGATGGTGTCGCTTTGTTTGGCTGGATCTCTTTACGGATGGATTCTGCATAGCTTTTGCTTAACAAGCGATCAAGCGGGTTTTTAATAAATGCAGGATCACCAAGATAGGTGTTTCTATCGATGTAAGCATGACGCATGGCTTCAGTCAGGGTGTGAATATAGGCTGCTGAGTTGAACCCCATCGATTTCAGATCATAGCCTTCAACAATGTTCAGTATTTCACACAGCGTGACCCCGCCGGAACTGGGTGGAGGCGCAGAGATAAATTTATATCCGCGATAGCTACAGGTAACGGGCGCTGTTTCGGTAATAGTATAATTGGCAAAATCAGCTGCTGTGATAATCCCACCTGATTTCTTTGAGGTTTCTTCAATGATTTGAGGGATTTTGCCATGATAGAAAACATCCGGCCCTTGTTTGGCAATCATTTCCAGCGTGTTGGCTAAATCAGTCTGAATTAATTTGTCTCCGGGCTGGAATGGAGTGCCATCTTTACGCAGAAAAATTCGGGCAGCTTCCGGATCCTGAGCAAAACGTTTGACTGTGGTATCCATAATATCGGTATCACCACGGGTCAGGGTATATCCTTCACGCGCCAGCTTAATGGCCGGAGCCATTACTTGTTCGCGGGTTAATGTACCGTATTTTTGTAGCGCAGTATCCAGCCCCATAACGGTTCCCGGTACACCAGCTGCGTAGTATCCATACAGGCTGGCCCCTTTGATAACATTACCGTCTTTGTCCAGATACATATCGGCACTGGCCGCCGCAGGTGCTGTTTCACGGAAATTAATAAATTTATCTGTACCATCTGCCAGATGGATGGTCATGAAACCACCACCACCAATATTACCGCAGCAGGGATTGACGACGGCTTCTGCATAGCCTACAGCAACAGCGGCATCAATAGCGTTACCACCCATTTTGAGAATATCAACACCTACCTGTGATGCCAGATGTTGCGCACTGACAACCATGCCCTGTTTGGCTTCAACTGCAAGTCCAGTGGCTGCGTAAAGAGAGGATGAGACGAATAGTGAGGCGACGATGAACGGAATTTTCCATGTTTTGGACATATTTTCCTCCTGATTTTTGGGCTGTAGGGGAAGACCCAAAAGGTTATAAGGTTATGTTAATTATTTGTAATGTAACATTATCGGAAGCTCAGGATTTTTGAAAGGTGATTTTCTATGTGTCAGTCAATAATTCGGAATATTTAATAATGAATCTTTATTTGCATACTTCGAATTTGAAGGACTTCGCGGCGGTAAGTAAACAAACTGTGTGTGATTGTGGCGTGTGAGTGCAACTAATAAAGAGGCAGCCTGAAATAAGTGGATAAGAAAAAACCAGCCGACAATGCGGCTGGTTTATAAAATCCATTAACAATGTGATGCTATTAAAGGATTGAATACTGACGAAGATTACAGTTTGTCAGCATTTTTAGTCAGGTATTTTGCTACGCCTTCAGGAGAAGCGCCCATACCTTCCTGGCCTTTTGCCCACTGTGCAGGGCAAACTTCGCCGTGTTCTTCGTGGAATTGCAGCGCGTCAACCATACGCAGCATTTCGTCAATGTTACGGCCCAGTGGCAGGTCGTTAACAACCTGATGACGAACAACACCGTTTTTATCGATCAGGAAAGAACCACGCAGAGCAACACCCGCTTCTGGATGCTCAATGCCGTATGCTTTCATGATGTCACGTTTGATGTCAGCAACCATTGGGTATTTAACTTCGCCAATGCCGCCTTCGCTGATTGGAGTTTTACGCCATGCGTTGTGAACGAACTCAGAGTCGAAAGAAACGCCAATAACTTCAAAACCACGTTTTTGGAATTCTTCATAACGATGGTCGAAAGCAATCAGCTCAGAAGGACAAACGAAAGTGAAATCCATTGGCCAGAAGAAGATAACAGCTGGACGACCATTCAGGTGATTTTTCAGGTTGAAGTTATTAACGATTTCGCCGTTACCGAGAACTGCAGAAGCTGTAAAATCAGGGGCTTGGCGGGTTACTAAAACCATAATTGACTCCTAAAAATTCTGTAGGTGTTTGTGGAAACGGGTTACAGCATAAGGAATTAAGTGATAGCAATAAAGGATAAATTACCAATTGATATAATAGTTTTTACCTATCAATAACCTATTTTTAATTCCTTTTAGCCTACCATAAGATAAAGCTATTTGGAAAAAGTGCAAGGTTCTGGCGAAATTTCCTGTCCGGGCTGGCTGTGGTTCATCACAAGATCCATCATTTGCGGGTAAAATTGCCAGAATAGTGTTTCAAAATCAGAGTAATGCTCTTCTATATCCTGATAAGAACCTGCCAGCGCGGATAATTTAGGGCGTCTCCGTGCCATACCCTGTAGCACATTGGCAATACATGTCAGGTCAGCGTAACGAATAAGCAGATTTTGTGACCAGAGATATTGATTCAGTTCCTGAAATTTTTCAGGGGTAACACTGAGATGAGGCTCTATTTGATTGCGCGCTAGCTGCACAAACTCAGGCAAGGAGTAATTTTTTTCGAGTTTGTTCCAGTGCTTGGACAGGAAATGATCCCAGATAATATCAAGGGTTATAGGGGCTACGCGCCGATATTCGCTACGAAATAGAGTCCGGGCTTCGATGACCAGCGGATGGCTGTCTGTCAGGCTGTCTATCCTGCGATGAAGACGAATGCCCGAGACAACATCAGGAGCGAACCGGCCTTCCGGGGCTCCACGGACAAAATCCGCCATTAAATTACCCAGCAGAGAGCTTTCAGATAATGTAGCTAAATGGAGGTGTGCGAGAAAATTCATGGTGAGAGTATAACGCAAATAGTTAAACTAATATGCTTCTTTCTTGCACCATTGCCCGTGCAGCACTAGACTAGTCCGCCTGTTTTTTTGAATGATACAGATAAAATGCGTGTCGCTGATTTTACATTTGAACTGCCAGAAGAGTTAATTGCTCATTATCCCCAACCACAGCGCAGTGGCTGCCGTTTGCTCTCTCTTGATGGGGAAACGGGAGAACTGACCCACGGTATTTTTACTGATGTGCTGAATAAACTGGAAGCAGGGGATCTGCTGGTTTTTAATAACACTAGGGTTATTCCTGCCCGTCTGTTTGGCCGTAAGGCAACAGGTGGCAAATTAGAAGTTTTGGTCGAAAGGATGTTGGATGATAAGCGAGTACTCGCTCACGTTCGTGCATCCAAGGCTCCAAAAGAGGGCACTGAACTGATCCTCGGCGAAGATAAAGCGCCTGATGGTAATCAGATCGTTAAGGCTACCATGCTGGCCCGCCACGATGCTTTATTTGAGATTCGTTTCGATGATGAGCGTGATGTATTGACCATTCTGGATGAAATCGGTCATATGCCATTGCCGCCTTATATTGCCCGTCCTGATGAAGAATCAGATAAGGAATTATACCAGACGGTATACAATGAGCGCCCGGGCGCCGTTGCTGCACCGACTGCCGGATTGCACTTTGATGAGCCGCTTTTGGCTGCCTTACGTGAAAAAGGTGTCGAAATGGCGTTTGTCACGCTGCATGTCGGGGCGGGAACTTTTCAGCCAGTCCGTGTAGATACCATCGAAGACCATATCATGCATGCTGAATATGCAGAAGTACCGCAGAATGTTGTTGATGCAGTACTGGCATGTAAGGCCCGTGGCAATAAAGTTGTGGCGGTGGGGACAACATCCGTCCGTTCGCTGGAGAGTGCGGCTCGTGCCTGTCAGGATGGGCTGATTGCGCCATTTTTTGATGATACCCAAATTTTTATCTATCCGGGATTTGAATATCAGGTTGTTGACACCCTGATTACCAATTTCCATTTGCCGGAATCCACTTTGATTATGCTGGTTTCTGCATTTGCGGGTTATAAAAATACCATGGGCGCTTACAAGGAAGCAGTAATCGAAAAGTATCGCTTCTTTAGTTATGGTGATGCGATGTTTATTAATCGCAACTCAGTGGCTGCAAAAGAGATGGTAGAGGTTGCCACTGATATTGAACAAGCTGGATAAATGGATTGAGGGAATGATTAACCCGCAGAAGATTGCGGGTTAAATGGTTACTCATAATTAAGCAGCTCTGACTATATAATTGAAGGCGATGTTGCGGGGACGAGTTTCTTTTCCTGTTGAATTAGCAACCGCATTATCCATATAACCATAGCCACCAGATCCCATTCCTATGGCAATGCCTAATCCTCTGGGGTCCGCGCCATAGTTAATGTTTTTTTGAACGCTGTTAAAAATGGCGTTCCCTGTACCTAAATTCTCAGCACTCGCAGTGGATCTAGACCACATGCGGTGAATTCTGTGGTTATGTGGTGCAATATCTGCTGCTTGATGAGAAAGCAGATGCCGGCCAGCATCCACTCCTCGGCTATTATCCCAGCCGCGAATAAACTCTCCCCGTAAATCGGGTAGCACACCAGATGGATAAGCAAGAGCAAGTTTCGGGTATCTTACAGGATCAAATGAGTCACCGTTACATATCAGCCAACCCTCGGGTGGTGTTTCTGTTGGCCAAGGTACGGGAACGCCAGCAGGTAAGGATAATTCTTCCATTAATGTTTCTATTCCAAGGTTTTTAATAAACTCTTTTTTGTCCGGTATGTCAGCCCCGTTCTGGTTCTTTGCTAAGCGAGTATTAGCATTGTCATTTGCACTATTAGCGACACTGTTCGCATTATCTGCGTTATTGTTTGCTGTATTTGCCAAATCATAGGCAGTTTTAACCGCTTTTGGGGTTGCAGCCATAGTCTCGTTATCACTGCCAGTATCATTACTCAGAATAGTAAAACCTTTATCTTGCAACGTGGCATCTGGATGGTTGCGGCTTTGAGCGTGTTCTGCAATCGCTTTTTTGACATATTCCGGTGTTGTAACGACAGCAAGGTTACTATCTTCTGAAACAAGGACGTCAGTTTTTTGATTTTGCATAATTATTCCCTCATTTAATCAACAATACACATTGCCAAGTAACATAAAGGCGTTGGAAGATTTCTCCGCCAGTGAATATCAATAACGTGGTTTACCGATACTGAAATAACTGCCTGAAACGATATTTGATAGGTTGCATGTTTTGTTGCAGGATGACATACAATGACAGGCGGGTAATTAATCAAATTTATCAAATAACTGATGGGATTGGTGGAAGTTTTATCTCTGGTTTATTGGTGTTTTTATTTTTACCAGAAACATTGGCGGCACTTTATGAATGCAGGCCGACATTATTGATATTGGATTACAATCCGTCAATTCAGATAAGCCGCTTCATGCAGTTTTTTTGACCCCTCAGGGCCGAAGCCATATCAGAAGGTTAGCAAAAAGGTGAGGTACATTTGGCACACAAAAATTTCCTAATATCCTTCAAACTTTTTTAATGATGTGTCAACTGTGACAAAATTGTGTCACAAGGAAGTAGGAATGACACAAAAATTCGCAAATATTGACATACCGTATATCACAAGGCTGGCGTGTACAGTGGCGTCATTAGTGTTTAGAATGCATCATTTTAAGTCAAACATCAGACTGTTTTTCTGATGTCTGGAGGTTAAGTGAAATTTGAGTTACAAAAAACGGATGGGCATGCCCGCCGTGGCCGTCTGATTTTTGATCGTGGTGTAGTGGAAACACCTGCCTTTATGCCAGTAGGAACTTACGGCACAGTTAAAGGTATGACACCGGAAGAGGTAAAAGATACAGGAGCACAAATCCTGCTGGGCAATACTTTCCATCTTTGGTTGCGTCCGGGTCAGGAAATTATGAAACTGCATGGAGATTTGCATGACTTTATGCAGTGGCACGGCCCAATTCTGACTGACTCCGGCGGTTTTCAGGTCTTCAGCCTCGGTGCTATGCGTAAGATTAAGGAAGAAGGTGTTCATTTCCGCAATCCTATCAACGGAACGCCTGTTTTCCTCAGCCCGGAAAAATCAATGGAAATCCAGCATGATCTGGGTTCCGATATCGTTATGATTTTTGATGAATGTACGCCATACCCGGCGGACTGGGATTATGCCAAACGTTCTATGGAAATGTCACTGCGTTGGGCAGCACGCAGCCGCCAGCGTTTTGATGAACTGGGCAATAAAAATGCGCTGTTTGGTATCATTCAGGGCAGTGTCTACGAAGATTTGCGTGATGTATCTGTCAAAGGGCTGGTGGAAATCGGTTTTGACGGTTACGCAGTGGGTGGTCTGGCAGTGGGTGAACCAAAAGAAGATATGCATCGCATTTTGGAACATGTCTGCCCACAAATTCCGCAGGATAAGCCACGCTATTTAATGGGCGTTGGTAAGCCGGAAGATTTGGTTGAAGGTGTTCGTCGCGGTATTGATATGTTTGACTGTGTTATGCCGACCCGTAATGCCCGGAATGGTCATCTTTTTGTGACAGAAGGTGTGATCAAGATCCGCAATGCGAAGCATAAAGAAGACACATCGCCATTAGATGAGCATTGTGACTGCTATACTTGCCGGAATTATAGCCGTGCGTATCTGCATCACCTTGATCGTTGTAACGAAATTCTTGGTGCAAGGCTGAATACGATACATAATTTAAGGTATTATCAGCGTCTGATGGCCGGAATTCGTCAAGCCATTGAAGAAGACAGACTGGAACAGTTTGTTGAAGAGTTTTATCAGCGGATCGGTAAATCCGTTCCACCGTTAAATGTATAATTTGGCGTGACTAACCAGCCTCAATGTGTGTAGCATATTGGGCTGGTTTTTGATCGAGCCACTGTCGATTTTCGATAGCAATTTTTTCGATAACCAATTTTCGTAATCTGTTTGTTTGTAAACTGTTTTTTCGCAAAATAAGTGTTTTCGATAACAATGAGGGATATTTGATGAGTTTTTTTATTTCTGAAGCTGCGGCAGCTGCTGGCGCACCAGCACAAGCTCAGGGAAACCCATATTCTCTGATTATCATGCTGGTTGTTTTCGGCCTGATTTTCTATTTCATGATCCTGCGTCCACAACAAAAACGCACCAAAGAACATAAAAAACTGATGGATTCCATCTCCAAAGGAGATGAAGTGCTGACTTCTGGTGGTTTGGTTGGTCGTGTCTCTAAAGTGTCTGAAACGGGCTACGTTGTTATTGCCCTGAATGACACTACAGAAATAACTGTCAAGCGTGATTTCGTTGCTGCCATTCTGCCGAAAGGTACGATGAAAGCTATTTAATTTTCCGATTTTCCCGAAGGGAACTGCCGTGTTGAACCGTTATCCTTTGTGGAAGTATCTGATGCTGATCGCTGCGATCCTCATCGGTCTGCTTTATGCACTTCCCAACCTTTATGGTGAGGATCCGGCTGTACAAATCACTGGCGCGCGAGGTATCGCCGCCAGTGAAAAAACGCTGGACCAAGTCCGTAATGTTTTAGATAAAGATCATATTCAGAGTAAGTCCATTGCGCTGGAAAATGGGGCAATCCTTGCTCGTTTCAATAGTACTGATGTTCAGCTCCGCGCCCGTGAAGCACTGGTTTCGGCTTTGGGCGAACAATATGTCGTGGCATTAAACCTTGCGCCTGCGACACCCGTCTGGTTAAGTAAAATCGGTGCAGAGCCGATGAAACTGGGGCTGGATTTGCGTGGTGGGGTTCACTTCCTGATGGAAGTCGATATGGACACCGCCCTGAGCAAGCTTCAGGAACAGAATATTGATAGCCTGCGTTCCGAACTGCGTGAACAGGGCATTGCTTATTCCACTATCCGCAAGGCAGAAAATTACGGTGTAGAAATCCGTTTCCGTGATAATGATGCCCGTTCTAAAGCAGAAGACTACCTCGAACCTCGTCATCGTGACCTTGTATTCTCTACTGGTAATAACAGTACGCTGAAAGCGGTTATGACGGATGAGCGTCTGCGCGAAGCCCGCTCTTATGCCGTTCAGCAGAACATCACAATCCTGCGTAATCGTGTTAACCAGTTAGGCGTTGCTGAGCCTCTGGTACAGCGTCAGGGTGCGGATCGTATTGTTGTTGAGTTACCGGGTATTCAGGATACCGCCCGCGCGAAAGAAATCCTTGGTGCAACGGCAACACTGGAATTCCGTCTGGTAAACACCAATGTTGATCAGAGTGCCATTGTATCGGGGCGTATTCCGGGCGATTCAGAGCTGAAATATACCCGCGATGGCAATCCTGTTGTGCTGTATAAGCGTGTGATCCTGACTGGTGACCATATCACCGATTCAACCTCGAGCACTGATGAGAACGGTTATCCGCAGGTCAATATCTCACTGGATAGTGCCGGTGGTACTGCGATGTCTAACTTCACCAAAGATAACTTACAGAAGCCGATGGCTACACTGTTTGTGGAGTATAAAGACAGCGGTAAGAAAGATGCTAACGGTCGTGCGATTCTGGCTAAACATGAAGAAGTCATCAACGTTGCGACTATTCAGTCTCGTCTGGGTAATAGTTTCCGTATTACAGGGATTAGTAACCCGAACGAAGCCCGTCAGCTATCGTTATTGTTGCGCGCAGGTGCGCTGATTGCACCAATTCAGATTGTTGAAGAGCGTACAATCGGTCCAACGCTTGGTTTGCAGAACATCGAACAGGGGCTTGAAGCCTGTCTGTGGGGGCTGATTTCCTCCGTACTGTTCATGGTGGTTTACTACCGTAAATTCGGTCTGATCGCGAGTAGCGCACTGTTGGCGAACCTGGTACTGGTTGTTGGCGTCATGTCTCTGTTGCCGGGGGCGACACTCACGATGCCGGGTATTGCCGGGATCGTACTGACTCTGGCCGTTGCCGTCGATGCGAACGTTTTGATAAACGAGCGTATTAAAGAAGAGCTGCGCAACGGGCGTACTGTACAGCAGGCGATACATGAAGGTTATAAAGGTGCGTTTTCCAGTATTATTGACGCCAACCTGACGACGCTGATTACCGCTGTGATTTTGTATGCTGTAGGGACGGGGTCCATCAAGGGCTTTGCAATCACAACCAGTATCGGTGTCGCGACGTCAATGTTCACTGCCATTGTAGGAACACGTGCAATCGTGAACCTGCTGTATGGTGGTAAGCGCATCAATAAGCTGTCAATTTAAGGAGCACGTTGTGGCACAGGATTATACTGTTGAACAATTAAACTATGGGCGTAAAGTCATTGACTTTATGCGCTGGGACAACGTTGCTTTTACTATCTCATTGCTGCTGTTGGTTGCTTCCATCGCTATGATGGCAACGCGTGGGTTTAACTGGGGGCTTGATTTTACCGGCGGTACGGTAATTGAGATAAACCTGAGTAAACCCGCAGATCTGGACAAGATGCGTGAGAGTCTGGCGAAAAATGGTTTTGCTGATCCACTTCTGCAAAACTTTGGCAGCAGCCGTGATGTGATGGTTCGTATGCCTCCGGCAACAGGTAACGCGGGTCAGGAGCTGGGTAATAAAATCATCTCGGTCATTAACGCGGATATAGATAAAGACGCGGTTGTTAAACGAGTTGAATTTGTAGGCCCAAGTGTGGGAAGCGAATTAGCTCAGACTGGGGCAATGGCTCTGTTAGTGGCGCTGATCTGTATCCTGATTTATGTGGGATTCCGTTTCGAATGGCGTCTGGCGCTAGGTGCTGTTATCGCACTGGCTCATGACGTTATCATTACATTGGGCGTATTGTCGTTATTCCACATTGAAATTGACCTGACCATCGTCGCATCGTTGATGTCTGTTATCGGTTATTCACTGAATGACAGTATTGTGGTTTCGGATCGTATTCGTGAGAACTTCCGTAAGATACGTCGTGGTACGTCGTATGAAATTACCAACGTTTCTCTGACTCAAACCCTGAGCCGTACGATCATGACTTCTGCAACAACATTGCTGGTAGTGGTGATGCTTTATATCTTCGGTGGCGAAATGCTGAAGGGCTTCTCACTGGCGATGTTAATCGGGGTTTCCATTGGTACGGCATCTTCCATTTATGTTGCTTCTGCACTGGCGTTAAAACTGGGTATGAAGCGTGAGCATATGATTGTGCAGAAAGTGGAGAAAGAAGGGGCAGATCAGCCGTCCATTCTTCCTTAATTATGTTTCTGTATGTAATTGCATAGCTTTTAATAACATAAGCAGTCTAATTTAAACACCCTGTGAGTGCTCACTTACAGGGTGTTTTTCATTATCACTTCAGGGTAAACTGTCTTCCTGTTCGGTTAACTGTCAGGAAACAATATGCATTGCCCATTTTGCGCAGCCGTTGATACAAAAGTTATTGATTCCCGTCTGGTAGGGGATGGCTCACAAGTGCGCCGCCGCCGTCAGTGTCTCGAATGTCATGAACGATTCACCACGTTTGAAATTGCAGAACTGGTCATGCCCAGAGTGATTAAAAGTGATGAAGTTCGGGAGCCTTTCGACGAAGAAAAATTGCGTCGTGGTATGCAGAAAGCACTGGAAAAGCGCCCTGTCAGCTCCGATGATGTGGAAACAGCAATTAGCCACATTAAATCTCAGGTTAGAGCAACGGGAGAACGTGAAATCCCCTCTAAAATGATTGGAAATTTTGTGATGGATGCACTGAAAAAGCTCGATAAAGTAGCTTATATCCGTTTTGCATCTGTCTACCGTAGTTTTGAAGATATCCGGGAATTTGGCGAAGAGATCGCCAGACTACAAGACTAGAGGCTGCTATATGACTCTTGATGAAACATATATGTCCCGTGCGCTGGAATTGGCGTATCAGGGGCGTTTTACTACATCCCCGAATCCGAATGTAGGTTGTGTGATCGTTAAAGATGATCAGATAGTCGGGGAAGGTTTTCATTTACGTGCGGGTGAGCCCCATGCCGAAGTTCATGCGCTTCGTATGGCCGGTGAAAAAGCAAAAGGTGCAACCGCTTATGTGACGCTTGAGCCATGCAGCCACCACGGTAAAACCCCTCCTTGTTCTGATGCCCTGATAGCAGCAGGTATCAGCCGCGTTGTAGTGGCAATGCAGGATCCGAATCCACAGGTAGCGGGACGCGGTTTATATAAATTGCAGCAGGCAGGTATTTCGGTTGAGCATGGCGTGATGATGGAACAGGCCGAAATGCTGAATAAAGGGTTCCTCAAGCGTATGCGCACCGGGTTTCCTTATCTGCAACTGAAGCTGGGAGCATCACTGGATGGGCGTACCGCACTGGCATCAGGTGAAAGTAAGTGGATTACTTCACCTGCCGCCCGGCAGGACGTACAGAAACTGCGAGCACAATGCAGTGCAATCCTGAGTTCCAGTGCAACGGTACTGGCAGACGATCCGTCACTGACCGTCCGCTGGAATGAACTGGACGCAGAAACACAGGCCGTTTATCCGCAGGCGTCTTTGCGTCAGCCCGTTCGCATTATTGTAGATAGTAAAAATCGGGTCACACCGCAACATCAGGTAGTTCAGCAAACCGGTCAATGTTGGTTAGCACATACTGACCAGGATGGTTCAGATAGTGCAAATAGTGCTGATAAAAATGAACAGCAATGGCCTGATAATATAGAAAAAATATTACTGCCGGTACACGGTACAGGTGTTGATTTAGTGCTGTTGATGATGCAGCTTGGTAAGCGTCAGGTAAACTCTGTCTGGGCTGAATGTGGTCCGACGCTGGCTGGTGCATTACTGTCTCTGGGGCTGGTGGATGAGCTTATCCTCTATATCGCTCCCAAAGTATTAGGAAATAGTGCCCGTGGGCTGTTCGCCATCCCTGAACTGCAAAAGTTATCGGATGCGCCTGAATTCACGCTGATAGATGTACAACAGATTGGGCCTGATGTCCGTCTTCGTTTAAAACCGCTCTGATTTAAGTTTGAACATAAATCAAGACGCAGAGAAAAAGAATGTGATAAGATCCGCGCCCCTGCGGATATGAATAAGATATAAGGAAGGCTATGAACGTAATCAAAGGTGTTGTTGCAGCTCCTGAAGCCCGCATCGCTATTGCGATCGCCCGCTTTAACAACTTCATTAATGACAGCCTGTTGGAAGGGGCCGTGGATGCGCTGGAACGCATCGGTCAGGTTTCTTCGGACAATATCACCGTAGTATGGGTTCCGGGGGCTTATGAATTGCCGTTGGCCGTTAAGGCACTGGCGGAGTCCAAAAAATATGATGCGGTGATCGCTTTGGGTACTGTTATCCGTGGCGGTACGGCCCACTTTGAATATGTTGCCGGCGAGTGTAGCTCTGGCCTGTCCAGCGTGGCAATGTCCAGCAATATTCCTGTCACATTTGGTGTTCTGACAACCGAAAATATTGAACAGGCAATTGAACGCGCGGGTACTAAAGCGGGCAATAAGGGTGCTGAAGCTGCCTTGACCGCATTGGAAATGATCAATGTAATTAAAGCCATTAAGGCTTAAGTTTTAGTTTTAATTAAGGGGAATTTTGTGAAACCTGCTGCTCGTCGTCGTGCTCGTGAGTGTGCTGTTCAGGCAATTTATTCATGGCAATTATCTAAAAACAGCATCGCGGATGTTGAATTGCAGTTTCTGTCAGAGCAGGACGTAAACGGTGTTGATGTCACCTATTTCCGTGAATTGCTGTCCGGGGTAGCGGTCAATGCGACAAAATTGGATGCCTTGATGGCTCCTTATCTTTCCCGCCAGCTCGAAGAGTTGGGTCAGGTGGAAAAAGCTATCTTGCGCGTTGCGATGTTTGAACTAAGCTTTCGTGACGATGTCCCCTACAAAGTGGCTATCAATGAAGGTATCGAACTGGCGAAAACCTTCGGTGCTGAAGACAGCCATAAATTCGTGAACGGGGTATTGGACAAAGCTGGCCCGGTAGCACGTAAAAAAAAGTGATTGCCTGCCAATAGCCCCTATTATAACTCGATGATTTTAAACATGAGGCCGGTTTCCCGGCCTCATGTTCTTATCGTCAGTCACTTTTTGGAATTCTATTATGGCATGTGGTGAATTTGACCTCATTGCACGTTATTTCAATCGCCATGTTATCCGCCGACGTGATGTGAATCTGGGGATTGGTGATGATTGTGCGCTGATGACCGTTGCAGAAAAACAAGAACTGGCAGTGACAACAGATACATTAGTTTCTGGTGTTCATTTTCTGCCTGATATTGCTCCAGAAGATTTGGCGTATAAAGCACTGGCTGTCAATATCAGTGATTTAGCTGCTGTAGGGGCAGACCCCGCCTGGGCATCGTTGGCCCTAACCTTGCCTTCTGTTGATGAGGAGTGGTTAAAGCGGTTTAGTGATAGTCTGTTTGAACAACTGAACTATTACGGAATGCAGTTAATTGGCGGAGACACAACCAAAGGCCCGATGAGCCTGACTCTGACTGTACATGGTCTGGTTCCCGCTGGCAGAGCATTGCGTCGTACTGGAGCTAAAAACGGAGACTGGATTTATGTCACCGGAACTTTGGGCGATAGTGCGGCAGGGCTGGCTTTGTTGCAGGATCGTCTGAAAATCGAAGAAATATCGATCCACAACTGGTTGGTTAAACGCCATCTTCGTCCGCAACCACGAGTCTTGCAAGGGCAGGCACTGCGTGATTTGGCCTCATCAGCGATTGATCTGTCTGACGGGCTGATTTCTGATTTGAATCATATCCTGACCGCCAGCCAGTGTGGCGCACGCATCAATCTTGATGCTCTGCCTTATTCTGAAGCAGTGCAGAAATATGCAACGCCAGAGCAGGCCTTAAACTGGGCTTTGAGTGGTGGCGAAGATTATGAATTGTGCTTTACTGTACCGGAACTGAATCGTGGTGCATTAAATATGGCATTGGCACATACAGGCGCCAGTTTTTGTTGTATCGGGCAAATCAGGCCAGAATCAGAAGGCATCCGCTACTTTAACAATAACGAAGAAGTTGAGCTGGATCTGAAAGGGTTTGACCATTTCAGAGCTGACAAAAAACCGCAGGAAGCTCACTATCCATCAGAACATGCAGAGGATGACCAGACGGAGGGAACGCATGGATGACGCAAAACGCCACCTGAAAATGAGCAACCCGTGGCATTTGCTGGCTACCGGATTCGGTAGCGGATTATCGCCGATAATGCCGGGCACAATGGGTTCAGTGGCGGCTATTCCATTCTGGTTACTGTTGGTACAGTTACCGCAATGGGGGATCTGGCTGGCTATTCTGTTGGGCACAATAATCGGTTGTGTGATTTGTCAGAAAGCAGCCGATGCCATGAAGGTAGATGATCCGGGCTGTGTGGTTTGGGATGAGTTTATCGGAATGTGGATTACCTTAATGGCGATCCCTGTTCTCAACTGGCAATGGGTTTTAGTCGCTTTTGTGGTATTCCGTATTTTTGATATGTGGAAACCCTGGCCAATCCGCTGGTTTGACCGCTACGTTAAAGGCGGGGTTGGTATCATGCTGGATGATATTATCGCTGCAATTTTTGCGGTAATTGTTATTTGGCTGCTTAATTTTTACCAGTTGTTACCTTTCTGAATATCTTACTATTACCCGCATTACTGACTGATTAGCCGCTGTTTACAGTGGCTAATTTATTTCTATGACTGTTACATTTCAAATTTTCATTTTGTTGTTGACTTCGTACATTCACTCTAATTGCTTTATATAGAGAGGGTTATTTATTTTTATTTTTTCCTTTTCTATTATTCAATGCTTTGA